>JBKDZQ010000402.1:0-8186 GCA_047971325.1 Parahaliea sp. | reverse complement strand
CTGGACCGCACCGGGCTGATTCTGGACATTTTCGCGCAGCGCGCCCGTACCCACGAGGGCAAGCTGCAGGTGGAGCTGGCCCAGTTGCAGCACATGAGCACCCGCCTGGTTCGGGGCTGGACCCATCTGGAGCGCCAGAAGGGCGGCATCGGCCTGCGCGGCCCGGGTGAGACCCAGCTGGAGACTGACCGCCGGCTGTTGCGGGCGCGCATCAAGTCCATTAGCGCGAGGCTGGAAAAGGTCAGGCGCCAGCGCGACCAGGGGCGGCGCTCCCGGCGCCGGGCCGAGGTGCCGACAGTGTCGCTGGTGGGCTACACCAACGCCGGCAAGTCAACCCTGTTCAACCGCCTGACCGACGCCACCGTCTACGCTGCCGACCAGCTCTTCGCCACCCTCGACCCGACCTTGCGCCGGCTGGAGCTGGCAGGGGTGGGGCCGGTGGTGCTGGCGGACACGGTGGGCTTCATCGCCCATCTGCCACACAAACTGGTAGCGGCCTTCAAGGCCACGCTGGAAGAGACCCGCAGCGCCGATCTACTGCTGCATGTGATCGATGCCGCCAGCGGTGAGCGGGACGAGAATATTTACCAGGTCGAGGAAGTGCTGGCGGAAATCGACGCCGCCGACATTCCCCGGCTGCAGGTTTTCAACAAGCTGGACCTGCTGCAGCAGGTTCCGCGCATCGAACGGGATAACGACGGCCGCCCGCAGCGGGTGTGGTTGAGTGCCGCCACGGGTGAGGGCTGCGAGCTGCTGCTGCAGGCGGTGGCCGAACGGGTGGGGCAGGACATGGTGCAGGAGGCGCTGAGCCTGTTGCCGGATCAGGGCGGGCTGCGCGCCGCGCTGTATCGCCTGGGGGCTGTACAGTCGGAAGATTACGGCGAGGACGGCGTGGCCCACCTGCAGGTCAGGTTGCCCCGTGCCGACTGGAATCGCTTGATGAAAAAAGGTCCCGAGCCGCTGTTTTGAGGCTGGGGCCGGTCCGGGGCAAAGTGATGGCTGCACGCCTGTCTGCCCCGGCGAATGATGATAGACTGCGTGCATTTTCCATATAGGAGACAGGTATGTCCTGGAACGAGCCGGGCGGCGGCAACAACAAGCCCAAGGATCCCTGGGGCGGTGGCGATCAGGGACCGCCCGAACTGGATGAGTTGATGAAGAACCTGCAGGACAAGCTGGGCGGTCTGTTCGGCGGTCGCCGCCGCAGTGGCGGTGGCTCTTCCGGTGGCGGCCGCCGTGGCGGCTTCCCCTCCTCCGTGCTGCTGGTGTTTCTGACCGGTGGTCTGGTGGTGTGGGCGCTGGCGGGCTTCTACCAGGTGGACCAGCAGGAGCGGGCAGTGGTGTTGCGCTTCGGCAAGTACCACGTCACCGCCCAGCCGGGCCTGCGCTGGAACCCGCCGCTGATCGACGAGGTCATCAAGGTCAACACCACCCGGGTGCGGGCCATCAGCTTCCGCGAAACCATGCTCACCAAGGATGAGAACATCGTCGATGTGCGCCTGTCGGTACAGTATGTAATTGACGACTCCACCCTGTTCGTGCTGAAGGTGCGCGATCCGGAAAGTTCCCTCCAGCACGCCGCCCAGAGCGCCTTGCGCCATGTGGTGGGCGACACCCGCATGGACCTGGTGCTCACCGAGGGGCGGGCACAGATCGCCACCGAGGTGCGCCAGCGCCTGCAGAGCTACCTGGACCTTTACGAAACCGGTATCCGGGTGTCCAAGGTCAACGTGGATGAATCCAAGCCGCCGAGCCAGGTACAGGCCGCCTTTGACGACGTGATCAAGGCCCGCGAGGACGAGGAGCGGTTGAAGAACGAAGCCCAGGCTTACGCCAATGGCATCGTGCCCGAGTCCCGGGGTCGCGCCCAGCGTCAGATCGAGGAGGCCAATGCCTACAAAGAGCAGGTAATCGCCAATGCCGAAGGTGAAGCCGAGCGTTTCAGCAAGTTGCTGACCGAGTACAACAAGGCACCGCAGGTGACCCGCGAGCGCCTCTACCTGGACGCCGTGCAGGGCGTCTACGCCAATACCAGCAAGGTGATGGTCGATGTCGATGGCGGTGACAACGTGATCTACCTGCCGCTGGACAAGCTGGGTGAGCAGACCCGCATCACATCCGGCAGCCGCCGGTTGACGATTGACAGCTCCAATATCCGCGAGCTGACCGATGCGGTGATCGAACAGCTGCGTCGCGATGAGGCCAGTGCCAGCAACCGCAGGGGAGGACGCTGATATGCCGCGTAATATGATGGCCATTCTGCTGGCGATGCTGGGGCTGATCGTGTTCAGCAACTCGGTGTTCGTGGTCCGCGAAACCGAGCGCGCCGTAATGCTGCAGTTTGGTGAGGTGGTGAGGCCCAATATCGCACCGGGGTTACACTGGAAGATTCCCTTCGTTAACAACGTGCGCCGTTTTGACGGCCGGGTGTTGACTGTGGACTCCCAGCCGGAGCGCTTCTTTACCCAGGAGAAAAAAGCGGTGATCGTGGATTCCTATGCCAAGTTTCGGGTAGCGGACACAGCCAAGTTCTATACCGCAACCAATGGTGAGGAGTCCCGCGCGATGGGTCTGCTGTCCCAGCGTATCAACGATGGCCTGCGCAACCAGGTGGCGGCTCGCACTATCCAGGAAGTGGTGTCCGGCGAGCGCGACCAGCTGATGGAGAACATCACCAACAAACTCAACGAGGTAGCTCTCGACGAGTTGGGGGTGGAGGTGGTGGACGTACGGGTCAAGCAGATTGATCTGCCGCCGGATGTGTCGGAGTCAGTGTACCGCCGCATGAATGCCGAGCGGGAAAAAGAAGCGCGCGAACACCGCTCCCAGGGCCAGGAGCTGGCCGAGGGGATCAGGGCGGCAGCCGACCGCGAGGTGACGGTGATTGAGGCCAACGCCTATCGCGACGCAGAGCAGATTCGCGGTGATGGCGATGCCCAGGCCACTGCCGTGTACGCCGACGCCTTCAACCGGGATCCGGAGTTCTACGCCTTCACGCGCAGTCTGCGGGCCTACCAGGACGCCTTCCAGAACAGCGGCGATGTGCTACTGCTGCAACCCGACAGCGAGTTCTTCCGCTACCTTAAGGACTCTCACGGCGGTCGGAAGTCACCCGAATAATCACCGATGCCGATCAGGATCTGTGCTAGAATGACGTAGCCGTGGCGTCGGGGGTTTGCCCAAAACATCCGACCCGCGGTTTTTTTTGTTTTGGTATGGGGTGAACCCGTGAGTGTCGACCGCTGGCAATTGCCCGACGGGGTGGAGGAGGTGCTGCCGCAGCAGGCCGTTGCCGTCGAGCGTCTGCGCCGGCAGTTGCTGGACATCTACCGCAGCTGGGGCTACCAGTTGGTGATTCCGCCGCTGGTGGAGTTTACCGAATCCCTGCTAGTGGGCCTGGGCGCCGATCTGGACCTGTTGACTTTCAAGATGATCGACCAGATCAGTGGCCGCACGCTGGGGGTGCGGGCCGACATCACGCCGCAGGTGGCGCGTATCGACGCCCACAGCCTGGGGCAAACGGGTATCACCCGGCTGTGTTATGCCGGCTCCACCCTGCACACCCGGCCGCGCAGCGCCACCGGATCCCGCTCCCCTATCCAGCTGGGTGCGGAACTCTACGGTGACGACAGTCTGGCCGCCGATGTGGAAATTATCCGCCTGATGCTGGCCACCCTGGAGTCGGCGGGCCTCGACGACATTACCCTGGACCTCGGTCATGTGGGCGTCTATGACGCGGTGCTGGCGGCCGCGGGGCTGGCGCAGGGGCAGGAGGAGGCGGTATTCGACGCCCTGCAGCGCAAGTCGCTGCCGGATTTGCAGCTGGCCTTGGCCGGCGCCGGGCAGGCGAGCCGGGAGCTGATCCTTGGCCTGGTGGGCCTGCACGGCGACGAGTCGGTGCTGGTGCGGGCGCGGGAACTGTTCTCCGGCCGCGCGCCCGAGGCTCTGGCCGCCATCGAGTCCTTGCTGGCGGTGGCCGCCGATATCCACCGTCAGCGCCCCCGGGTATCCCTCTATTATGACCTGGCCGAGCTGCGCGGCTATCACTACCACACGGGCATGGTGTTTGCCGCCTATGTACCCGGTCACGGGCAGGCGCTGGCCAACGGCGGGCGCTACAATGATGTCGGCAGGGTGTTTGGCAGGGCGCGCCCGGCCACGGGCTTTGCCACCGATCTGAAGGCGCTGATGGCGCTGCTGCCCGCCGGCGAGAGCACAGGTGGTGCCGTCAGCATGCCGGGCAGTGATGATCCGGTCCTGTTGGAGCAGGTGCGGGCACTGCGTGCCGCGGGGGAGGTGGTGATTAACCGCCTGGGTGGTGTGCACGATCCGCGCTGTGACCGTGAGCTGGTCGAATGCGACGGGCAGTGGCAGCTGCGGGCCCTCAATAGCGATTGAATAACGGGTTGAATCCAAATGAGCAAGAACGTAGTCGTCCTGGGCACCCAGTGGGGTGACGAGGGCAAGGGTAAGATCGTTGACCTGCTGACTGACCAGGCCAGTGCGGTGGTGCGTTTTCAGGGTGGCCACAATGCCGGCCACACACTGGTCATCGACGGCGAGAAGACCGTGCTGCACCTGATTCCCTCCGGCATTCTGCGCGAAAATGTGCAATGCCTGATCGGCAACGGGGTGGTGCTGGCGCCGGACGCCCTGCTCAAGGAGATCGCTGAGCTGGAGGCGCGAGGCGTACCGGTGCGCGAGCGCTTGCGCATTTCTCCAGCCTGCCCGCTGATCCTGCCCTACCATGTGGCTCTGGACCAGGCGAGGGAGGCCCGCCGTGGCGAGGCCAAGATCGGCACCACCGGCCGCGGCATCGGGCCTGCCTATGAAGACAAGGTGGCACGCCGCGGCCTGCGCCTGGGCGATTTGCAGGACGAGGCCCGCTTCGCGCGCAAGCTGCGCGAGGTCATGGATTACCACAACTTCCAGCTGGAGCACTACTACCGGGTGGAGCCCCTGGCGGTTGACAAGGTGCTGGCCGATACCCTGGCCATGGGGCGGCAACTGCTGCCGATGATGGCGGATGTCACGGCCATCCTGCACGAATACCGCCAGACCAATGCCCGTATCATGTTCGAAGGTGCCCAGGGCTCCCTGCTGGATATCGATCACGGCACCTATCCCTTTGTCACCAGTTCCAACACGACCGCCGGCGGCACCGCCACCGGGTCCGGCTTCGGGCCGCTGTATCTGGACTATGTACTGGGTATCACCAAGGCATACACTACCCGTGTGGGTTCCGGTCCCTTTCCCACCGAACTGTTTGATGAAACCGGTGCTCACCTGGCGGTGCGCGGCCACGAGTTTGGTGCCACCACCGGGCGTCCTAGGCGCTGCGGCTGGTTCGATGCCGTGGCTCTGCGCAACGCGGTGAACATTAACTCGGTGTCCGGCTTGTGCCTGACCAAGCTGGATGTACTGGACGGGCTGGAGAGCATCCAGATTTGTATTGGCTACGCCGACGAAGACGGCAACCCGGTACCCAATCCGGTGGATTCCGATGACTACGAAGGCCTGGTGCCGATTTACGACGTGGTGCCGGGCTGGCGGGACTCAACCCTCGGGGTGAGGTCACTGGAGGAGTTGCCGCAGGCGGCTCAGGACTATATTCACAAGATCGAGGAGGTGGTTGGTGCACCGATTGACATCATATCCACAGGCCCGGACCGGGTCGAAACGATCATATTGCGTCACCCTTTCGGTAGTGCGCAGGGTTTGCATGGTCGTGATGGTGGCTGACGGCGCCTCGCCGCACCGCTAGCGGTAGCGCGCACCGGTAACCGGTGCCCTGTCTGCGATATTCCATGTCGCTCCCGCCCACCACCATCCGCCTTCGCTGGGCAGTGACTGTCTGGCTGGTACTGTGCTATAGCTTGCCCCTGGCGGATGAGTCCCGGCAACAGTCCTCCTCCGACGCCGTTGAGCTGGATGCGGTCAGCGTTCTCGAAGGCTGTGATCTGGCCTCCGGCTGGCGCTTTGCACCCGGCGATGATCCCGCCCGCGCCCGCCCCGGCTACGACGACAGCCAGTGGCAGCGGGTCACCCTCCCTCATCGCTGGGACCGCGTGGGTGAGCACGATGACCGGCACGTCAGTTGGTATCGATTGCACATCCGTTTCAAGCCCGGGGAGGTGGCGGAGCTGGGCAGCTTGCTGGGGCTCAGGCTGGGGCCGGTGCTCAGCGCCTATGAAGTCTACGCCGGCGGCAAGTTGCTCGGTGGCGTGGGACAATTGCCGCCGGTGCCCAATCCCTCTGTCGACTACGACTATCGCGGTGGTTTTTCCCTGCCGCTTTCGGCCATCGATGAGCGCGGGGAGCTGGTGCTGGCGTTGCGCGTATGGGGCGGCGGCGATATCCTGATGGACCGCTGGAGCAGTGGACCTTACCGGGGGTTGCCGCGCATCGGTACCTACGACGGTATTCTGAACGCGATGATCATACAGCAGCTGCCGGGACTGCTGATCAGCTCCATCTGCCTGATGTTCGGTCTCTACCACCTGTACATTTTCAATCGCGACCGGCAGCTGACGAGTTTTTTCTGGTTCGCCCTGGGGGCATTGGTGGTGGGTGCCTACGGTCTGCTCATCAATCAGTGGCGCTACCTCCTGGGTTGGGATTTCCAGGACTACAAAAAGCTGGAATACGTGGCCATCTACCTGATGCCGCCGCTGTTCATACAGGCGGTGTGGACGCTCGTTGACCGCCCCATCGGCCGTTTGCTGCGCTGTTACCAGTTGAGTTTCGTGGTGGTCGGCCTGGCCTGGGTGATGACCCCGGGACTGGATATCCACTGGAGCACGCAGAGGCTCTGGCAGATGTGGACCCTGCCGGCGCTGGCTCTGGTGGGCTGGCGTATTCTGCGCAGCGCCACCGGTTCCGGCACGGATCTGGAGCACGCGCGCACCATCGCCCTGGGGGGCATGCTGTTCATTGCCGCCTGTGTGCACGATCTGGCGGTCGACCACTTTCTGCTCAGCAGCCCCCGCCTGCTGTCCTGGGGTTTCCTGCTGTTCATGTTGTCGATGGCGATGTGCCTGGCCAACCAGATGACCGCGGCCCTCGGCCGGCTGGAGCAGGAGGTGGCCGAGCGCACCCTGGACTTGAGGAAAGTCAATCGCCGCCTGGCGGAAACCGCCCGTATCGAGCCACTGACCGGACTGTTCAATCGGCGCGGCTTTGTCGAGGAGGCCGAGGCCGAGATCCAGCGGGTGTTTCGCACCGGGCGAACCTTTACCCTGATCCTCGCCGATATCGATCACTTCAAGTCCTTCAACGACCGCTATGGCCACGCCTGCGGTGATTACGTACTGTCGCGGGTTGCCAGCCGCCTGGCCGACAGTGTGCGCGATGTTGACCGGGTGGCCCGCTGGGGCGGCGAGGAATTTATCCTCATGCTCCCGGAAACCAATGTTGCCGGCGCCGCGGTGCTCGCCGCCAAATTGCGAGAGTGCGTGGCGGAGAACGTGTTGGAATACAGCGGTGAGCGCCTGCGTGTCACCATGACCTTCGGTGTGTCGGAATTCCAGCGCGGCGAAAGCCTGGATAACTGTATCGCCCGCGCCGACACCGCCCTCTACCGGGGCAAGGAAGAGGGCCGCGACCGGGTGGTGGTCGGACGGGCGTCGAAAACGCTGGTAACCTGAGTCCTGGTCCTCAGTGCACCAGGTCCAGGCTGCGCTCACGCCGCAGCTTGTACTCGCTGTAACTCAGGCCGGTCCAGCGCCGGAAGGCGCGGTAGAAGCTGTTTACTTCCAGATAGCCCAGTTCGTCCGCCAGGCACTTGCCCGGCAGCCAGGTGCTGCGAAGTTGCTGTTCGCAGCGGTACTGGCGGGCGCGGTCGAGCAGGAACTGGTAGTGGGTGTGATCGGCCCGCAGCCGGCGGCGCAGGGTGGTGCAGCTCATACCCAGCCTGCAGGCCACGGCCTCGGCGCGCAGGCGCGAGAGATCGCCATGCAGGAGAATCTGCAGTACCCGGTCGGTGGTGCGGGAGAGAGGGAAGTGCGGGGGTTTGTCCAGGCACAGGGGCGCAAAGAAAGCCCCGCTGTCAACAGCGGTTTCAAAATCCATAGCCAAACGTCCTTGTTCGGTTTATAGAGTGTGGTGATGTCGGGCTGCTCCCGTCCCTGGGAGGCAGTCCACTTCCAACATAGCAGTTTCGACTGTACCTGTCAGCGTACCCCCCG
>JBKDZQ010000401.1:0-4358 GCA_047971325.1 Parahaliea sp. | reverse complement strand
GATGGAGTCTTTATGAACATCCAATCCGATATAGGAAGTGCTAGGCTTATTCATGGTCTGCCTCCACGGTCAGCTTGCAGAAATACACCTCGGTGCACTCTGTATGTGGCAAGACGCACCGTGGTGCGTAATCCACGATACCGGGAGGCAGACCCCTCCCGCAAATTACCACGGTGCCTGATGCAGAGTGCGTCAGGCCATGATGTCTGATGCCTGCGCGGATGGCGGGCTTGCGGGCCCGGTCATCGCGGCGCCCCGCCCCGCGACGGGATTGACCCCGGGGCGCCGCTGTTGCTATAGTCCCGCGCCTGCAACAGGTGCCTGTCGGTTGTTGCCCTGCCAGTAACAACAGGGACAGGTTAAACGGGAAGTAAGGTGCGTCGCGGCAATCCTCTGGCCGCCCCGACAATGCCCTCGCTGCCCCCGCAACGGTCCGGAAGGCGTGTCTGTCACTGCCCTCCCAAGCCCGAAACCGGCCTGGTGAACCCGCCTTCGCGGCGGGCTCGCGCGCAGCGCCACGACGGGAAAGCGGCGGGCTTCTCGATACGGATGCGCTCCGGTGATGCCGGTCGCATCCCGTCCAGTTCCCTCCCACCCTCTGGCTGACAATTTCCGGTCATGCAGTGACGAAGCGGAGGGCTTCCCAAGCCGGCAACGCCCGCCCCGCGGTGATCTGCCTGTGTCTCTTACGGACTGCCCTACAGCGTGTGAGGACAATCATGTCGAGCCCCCTTCAATACCCCGATACCCGCCCTTTCCTGCGGCGCGGAGCCTGTCTCGCCCTGCTGCTCGCCACGCCGGCGCTGGCGGCGGAGCGGGAGGAGATGGTGATCACCGCCACCCGCACGCCGGTGCCGGTGGCGGACAGCCTGGCCTCGGTGTCCGTGCTCGATCGAACGGACATCGCCACCCTGCAACCCCTGGACCTGGTGGATGTCTTCGACCGGGTGCCGGGCCTGGATATCGGTCGCAGCGGCGGCCCGGGTGCTACCGCCAGCCTGTTCATTCGCGGTAATGCCAGCGACCACACCCTGTTCCTGGTGGATGGACAGCGCATTGGCAGCGCCACCCTGGGCAGCACCAGCTTCCAGTATCTAAACCCGGACCAGATCGAGCGCATCGAGGTGGTGCGCGGGGCTCACTCCAGCCTCTACGGCTCCGACGCCATCGGCGGCGTGGTGCAGATCTTCACCCGCGACGGCAGCGGCACCCCGGGCAGTTATTTCAGCGCCGGCACCGGCAGCAACAATACCTACCGGGCCGCCCTGGGTACCAGCGGCTCGTCCGGTGCCTGGCGTTACGGCGCCAACCTGTCCCACCTGGAAACCGACGGCATCGACAACCTGGTGGATGACCGCGGTTTCAACGGCGACGACGACGGCTACCGCAACCAGTCGTTCAACGCCAGCCTGGGCTACACCTTCGACCGCGGTGCGGATATCGCCCTGCGCTACCTGGCGCTGGATACCCGCAACGAATACGTCAATGCCTATGGCCCCGGCGAACGGCCCTACAGTGAAGGCTGGATGCAGAATATCAACCTGCGTGCCCGCCTGCCGGTGACCACTAACTGGCTGAGCACGCTATCGATCGGTAGTATCACCGACGATTCCGACAACTACGACGATGTCACCAACGCCAACACCGGGCATTTCCGCACCACCCGCGACCAGCTGTTCTGGCAGAACGATGTCACCCTCGCTGAACGGCATGTGCTCACCCTGGCCTATGAGTACTACGACGACGAAGTCAAGGCCAATACCCTCTACCAGAGCCGTGGCCGTCCGGTGTCCAGCCGCGACAACCAGGCCTGGATAGGCCAGTTGCAGTTGCGCTTCAGCGCTGTCGATGTGGTGCTGGGCCTGCGCTCCGACGACAACGAGGAGTTCGGCCGCGAGGATACTGGCAGCGTTTCCCTGGGGGTCAAACTGGGCTCGCGGCACGAACTGGTTGCCGGCTGGGCCCAGGGTTTCAAGGCGCCGAGCTTCAACGACCTGTACTGGCCGGCGGGATCCTACACCGCCGGCAACCCGGAACTGGTGCCGGAAGCCTCGGACAATCGCGAACTGGGTGTCCGCGGACACTACGACAACTGGGAGTGGTCCCTGATGGCCTTCGACAACCAGGTGGAGAACCTGATCGATTGGGCCCCCGGTGCCGACTTTGTCTACCGACCCTACAACGTGAACGACGCCCGCATCCGCGGCGGGGAGTTCATATCGGCGGCGACGCTGGGTGAGTGGCGTGTGGAGGCCTCCTACACCTATGTGGAAGCCCGTGATGACAGTACTGACCGGCTGCTGCCGAACCGCTCGCGCTCCAATGCCGTGCTCGATGTAGAGCGCCCGCTCGGCCGCTGGCTGCTGGGGCTGGCGCTGAAGGCCCAGGACAAGCGCTACACCAACGCCGACAACAGCAGCGCGCTGCCGGGCTACGCGACCCTGGGGGTGCGCGCCCAGTATGAACTGCTGCGGGGGCTGGTGGCGCGGCTCAGGGTGGACAACCTGCTGGACAAGAACTACCAGCTGAACGATGGCTATCAGCAGGATGGCGTCAACTTCCAGCTCGGCCTGAGCTACACCTTCTGACAGGGTGCCGATGATTGTGGGCCGGATGTGATGATCGCCACCCTCGGTCTGGCCCTGCTGCTGGACGCGGTGTTCGGCGAGCCGCCCCGCTGGCATCCGCTGGTGGGTTTCGGGCGGCTGATCAACGCCCTGGAGGCGCGCTGTCACAGCGGTGGGGCCGATGCCCGCGGGCTGCTGCTGCGTGGCGCCCTCGCCTGGGCAGTGCTGGTGTTGCCGCCGCCCCTGCTGCTGTGGGCCTGCCTGTCGCAACTGCCGTCTCCCCTAGCGCTGGCTGTCGATGTGCTGGTGCTCTACCTCTGCCTCGGTCGGCGCAGCCTGGCCCAGCACGCCCGGGCGGTGGCGGAGCCGCTGCAGTCCGGCGATCTGGGCGCGGCCCGCGCCGCGGTGGCCATGCTGGTCAGCCGGGACAGCGCCGACCTCGATGAACAGGGCGTGGCGCGGGCGGCGGTGGAGTCGGTGCTGGAAAACGGCAGTGACGCGGTGGTGGCGCCGCTGTTCTGGTGTGTGGTGGCGGGTGCGCCGGCGGTGCTGGCGCACCGCCTGATCAATACTCTGGATGCCCGCTGGGGCTATCGTAATGAACGCTATCGCGATTTCGGCCGGGCGGCGGCGCGGGCGGACGATGTGGCGAACTATCTTCCCGCCCGCCTGTGTGCCCTGCTCTACACCCTGGCGGGGCGTACCGGGCCTGCCCTCGACTGCTGGCGCCGGCAGGCGGGGCAGGCGGCGAGCCCCAACGCTGGCCCGGTGATGACCGCCGGCGCGGGTGCGCTACTGATTCGCCTGGGCGGCCCCACTGCCTACCACGGCCAGATGCAGCAGCGGCCCGCTTTTGGCTGTGGGCGCGCGGTGGCAGCCGGTGATATCGGCCGGGCTGTCGCCCTGCTGCGGCGGGCTGTGCTGCTACTGCTGACGGGTCTGTTGCTCGTCGATGGCGCCGCCCTGGTGAGTGGTGGCGGACCGGACTTCCCGGGAGGTCTTTGGCGGTGAAACTGGCGCATGGCGGTAATCTGGCGGCGGCGATGGCCCGCTATGGCGGCACACGCGAGCACTGGATAGACCTGTCCACCGGCATTGCGCCCGAGGGCTGGCCGGTGCCCTCCCTGCCGGCCGGGGTGTGGCAGCGGCTGCCGGAAGAGGGCGATCAGTTGCGCGACATCGCGGCGCGTTATTACCGCTGCCAGCCGCAGCGCCTGTTGCCCCTGCCGGGCTCCCAGCACGCGATCAGCCTGCTGCCCCGCCTGTGGCCCCGGGGCGAGGTGGCCCTGCCCTACTGGGGATATCGGGAGCACCAGCGCGCCTGGGCGGCGGCGGGGCACGGCTGCCACTACTACCGGGACCTTGATGAGTTGGCCGGCCTGCTGGCCGACCCGATGTTGCGCTACGCGGTGCTGATCAATCCCAACAACCCCACCGCCGAACTGAGCGAGCCCGCCCGCCTGCTGCCGATGCTCGATGTGCTGGCGACGCGCGGCGGCTACCTGTTGGTTGACGAGGCTTTTGTCGACCTCTACCCGGATTACAGCCTCGGCGCTCATGCGCATCCGGCGCTGGTGGTGCTGCGCTCGGTCGGCAAGTTTTTCGGCCTGGCGGGACTGCGCCTGGGCTTTGCCATTGCCGAGCCCGGTGTGCTGGCCGCCCTGGATGGGGCCACCGAGCCCTGGGCGTTGAGCCATCCCGCCCGCTGGGTGGGGGCGCAGGCGCTGGCAGACGAGTCCTGGCAGGTCCGCCAGCGGGACACGTTGAGCGCGAGCGCGGCGCACTGGCAGG
>JBKDZQ010000400.1:0-11323 GCA_047971325.1 Parahaliea sp. | reverse complement strand
CTGCAGTACACCTGGCTTGGCAACGGTCCCGGCCAGCGCCGGCGCAGGTGCTCGATCGCGGCGCGACCGCTGCGATCCAGCGGCAGATCCCACTGGCCCAGGCAGTGTCCGGCCGGCGCGCCGCAGGTGGCGTGGCGCAGTAAAATCAGGCGCTGAGCCGGAGGCTCCACTGAGGGCACCTGATTCCCGGCATGGCCTTTCGCACCTGTTTTTTGCAGGTTCATCCACCTGTCCCGGCGGCCAGTACCAGATAGATCGCCAGTTCCGCCAGCTCCTTGCCGGCGCCCAGGGCATCGCCGGTGACGCCGCCGATCTGGCGCAGGCAGTGCCGGCGCCACAGCCAGGTGATGGCGAGCAGGGTCAGGGACAGCGCCACCAGGGCCGGCGGCCACAGCAGCAGTACCAGCAACAGGCAGCCGGCGCTGGCGGCGGTGAAGCGCGCGGCGGTGACCCCATCCACCAGCGGCTTGCCGGTACCTTCGCCGCGCACGTAGGAGGTGTAGCGGATCAGGGGCAAGGCGGTCCAGCGTCCCAGGGCCTGTCCCAGCACCAGCGCGGCGGGGACCGCCGTTTCCGGCAGGGCGCTCAGTGCCGCGAATTTCAGCAGCAGCGCCATCACCAGCGCCAGCGCGCCGTAGCTGCCCAGGCGGCTGTCCTTCATGATGCGCAGCTTGTCCGCCACCGTCCACCCGCCGCCGAAGCCGTCGGCGGTGTCGGCCAGTCCGTCCTCGTGGAAGCCGCCGGTGAGCAGCAGGCTGGCGGCCATGGCCAGTAACAGCGCCACCGGACTTGTCCACAGCGTGCTGGCGGTATAGAACACCAGTGCCGCCAGGGCGCCGACCAGCAGCCCCACGCCGGGAAAATAGGCGCTGGCGCGGGCCAGGATATCGTCGTTGCAGGTGGTGGCGGGCAGCGGAATCCGGGTGAGGAAGGTGATGGCGCAGTGCAGGGCCTGCCACTCTTGCTGCAGCGAGGTGGCGTGAGCGTGGGGTCTGGCGGTCATGGTGTTCCCGGGGGGGCTGGGCTAGAATCGGCCGCCCACCATACAAGAGAGCCCTCTGTTCGTGAAGCCGGATGCCCGCCAGCGCGCCGAAATCACTGCTTTGCTGGGCCGCGAACCGCGCGGGCTGCAGGCGGTGGCGGTGGCGGCGGAAGATGGCTCGCCGCGGGTGGTTCGGGTGGCCTCACTGGTGGACGGCAAGCCCTTTCCCACCCTGTTCTGGCTGGTGGACCGGGCGCTCAACTACCGCATCGACGGTGCCGAGGCCGGTGGACTGATCGCCCGCCTGCAGGCGCGGGTGGACGCCGACGCCGACTTGCAGGCGGCCATGGTGAGTGACCACCGCGCCCATATTACCCTGCGCGATTCCTTCATTGGCGCCGGGGAGCGTGCGGAACTGGCGCGTCTGGGCTTTGCCGATGTGCTGGAGCAGCGCGGCATCGGCGGCATTGCCGACTTCGGCCGCATCCGCTGCCTGCACACCTGGTACGCCGCCCACCTGGTCACCGCCAACACCATCGGCGCGCTGGTGGACGGGGTTTTTGCCGCCGGCGAGGCCTGATGCTCGTGGCTTTCCTGCAGGCTGCGCTGTTACCGGGTTGGCAAAATGGCATACACTGCTGCGTGAAATAGGGGGTTCAGGCGGCTCGCCACAAGTGGTCGCGGGGAGACGGGGCAACAAGCGTCCATTCCCGCTGGTGTTGCGAGGGGCCTGCATAAGGTTATAAGAAGTCGGCCATTATGGATGCGCGTCAGTTTATCGCCGAACTGAAGACCCGGGGCGTTTACCGCGTCGCGGCATTTTACTGCGCCGGTGCCTGGGCGTTGTTGCAGATTGCTGATCTGTTCTCGCCGGTGGTGGGTCTGCCGGACGAGTCGGTGACCATCGTGCTGCTGGCCTCGGCCGCCGGTTTTCCCCTGGCCCTGCTGCTGGCCTGGTGGTTCGACTGGACGCCCCAGGGGGTGGTGGTGACACCGTCGCCGGAGGTCACTGCCCGCCTGCCAAGGAATCCGCCGCACCTGCTGGAAATTGCGGTGATTCTGCTGCTGATCGTATCGGTGGGCTATCTCTATGTGGATCGCCTGAACAGCGAACCCGAACCTGCTCGCCGGGGCGCGAGCCTCGCCATCGATGCCCGCCCGTCCATCGCCGTCATGCCCTTTCTCAATCTGAGCCGCAACGAGGATACGCAGTACCTGGGTGATGGCCTGGCGGAGGAAGTGCTCAACCTGCTGGCACGCCTGAGCGAACTCAATGTGGCTTCGCGCACCGCCTCCTTTTACTACCGCGATCGCGAGCAGAATCCCGACCTCAAGGCGGTCGCCGCCGCACTGGGTGTTGGGCATATTCTGGAGGGCAGTGTGCGGCGCGACGGCCAGCGCGTGCGGGTGGCCGTCCAGCTGGTGGACGCCGGCAGCGGTTTCCAGTTGTGGTCCAACACTTATGAACGGGAGTTTGGTGGCCTGCTGGCACTGCAGGAGGATATCGCCCGCAAGGTGGTGAAATCTTTACAGGTAGTGCTGTCCGAGCGCTCCGCGCGGCGCCTGTCGCAGCAGGACCATATCGATGCCGCCGCCTACGACTTCTACCTGCGGGGGCGTTCCCTGCTCAATCGCCAGCTCGATGAAACCAACCTGGCCGCTGCGCTGGCCATGTTTCGCCGTGCCCTGGAAATCGCCCCCGACTTCGCCAGCGCCTGGGCGGGTCTGTGTGATGTCCAGCTGGGGCGTTACGAGCAGACCCTGAGCAGAGACAATTTTCGCGAGGCGGATCAGTCCTGCCAGCGGGCCCTGGCCCTGGACAGCAACGCCATCCCGGTGTATGTGGCCCAGGGTAATCTGTACCGCATCTCCGGCCGCTACACGGAATCGCTGACCGCCTTTTCCCGGGGATTGGCGCTGTCGCCAACTGTGGTAGAGGCCTATCTGGGGCGAGGCAAGACGCAAGCGGCCATCGGCCAGCGGGAGCTGGCGGTGGCGGATTTTGAAAAGGCCATCAGGCTCCAGCCCAACTTCTGGCGTGCCTACAACGATCTGGGCACGTTTTATTTTGAGGCCGGGGATTTTGCCCGTGCGCTGCCCTACCTCGAGAAAGTCGCCTCCTTCAATCCCGACAGTGATACGGTGTTCAATAACCTGGGATCGACCTATTACATGCTCGGCAGGGTGGAGGATGCCAGCCGCGCCTGGGCGCGGGCGGCCGGATTGGCGCCATCGCCCGAGGCGCTGTCCAATCTTGGCACGGCGCTGTTTTTTCGCGGCCTGTTCCGCGATGCCGCGGAGCGCTATCGGGACGCCATTGCGATGTCGCCGGACAATTTCCAGTACTGGGGGAATCTCGGGGAGGCACTGCGGTTCGTCGATGGTAGTGACGATGAGCGGGGCCGCGCCTTTGGGCGGGCCGTGGAACTGGCGGAGGCGGCGCTGGAGGTCAATCCCCGCAATGTGCTGCTGCAGTCGATGCTGGCTGGTTACTATGCCCAGAGCGGAAACCTCAATGAAGCGCGCATCTACCTGCCCGATGGTCCAATCAACGGTGAGCGGCGCGATACCGACTACAATGTACTGTACTACCGCGCCATGACCTATGTTCTGCTGGAAGACCACAATAACGCGCTGGATGCCGTGGCCGAGATGGTGGCCAAGGGCTATCCCTCCCGCCTGCTGGCCATGGACGCGAATTTTGGCGAGCTGCGGCAGGAGCCGCGTTTCAAACACCTTCTGCTGGCCATTGACCGGGTCGATGAAGGTTAATCTGAGGGGGAGATCGATAAAGTGGCGATACTCGAAAAGGGAGCGAACAGCGTGACCACCGGTTGGAAAGGATATCTAGTGGGCTGTGCCGTGCTGGCGGTCGCTGGATGTAGCTCCACCCATGGCGTTGGCAAACCGGGGGCGGGGACCGAGCCACCGCTGGCCAAGCGCTACCTGCCCGTGGAGGTGGTGTTTGACGAGGAGGGTTGCCCGCTGTCACTCAAGCCGGCAGTCGTGGAACTCAGCCGGCGTTCGGCGGAAGGGGTGGAATGGCGGGCGGTGGGCAATGAAAACGCCAATTTCGATGTCTACTTCGACCCCTTTGGGGTGTCCGCGGCGAGTATGTTACGTGAGAAGCATGTGGTGAAATCCGGTCCGGTGGCGCGGGGGGCGCCGGCGACGCGCCAAGGTATCGAATACAAATACACCATACTCGGTACCGGGTGTCCGCAGAAACCTCTCGCTCCCCTGATAATCGTAAGGGACTGACGGTTGAGCTACGCGCTTGTCCTGGACTTGACGGAACGGGAACTGGTCGAGAAAAAAAGCCGTTTCATTGCCCGCATTGAAGCGGTGGCCAACCGCGAGGAAGTCAACCGGGCGGTGGCACGGGCGCGGGAGGATTACCCCGACGCCCGCCACTACTGCTGGGCCTACCTGCTGGGACAGCCCCGGGATGCCCGCAGCGCCGGCATGAGCGACGATGGCGAGCCCACCGGCACCGCCGGCAAACCCATCCTCAATGTGCTGCAGCACGGCCATATCGGCGACGTGCTGATCACTGTGATTCGCTACTTCGGCGGCATCAAGCTCGGCGCCGGTGGGCTGGTGCGCGCCTATGGCGCCGCCGCCCAGCAGGTGCTGGAGGCCGCCCCCTGTCGCGAGATGCGAGCAATGACTTGCTGGCGGGCCTGGTGCGACTTCGCCTGCGAGCACATGCTGCGTCACTGGCTGGCGGAGCAGGGAGGGGAGCTCGGGGCGGTCCATTACGGCGAGCGGGTAAAGCTGGAGCTCTACTTGCCGGAGGAGGCCGGCGAGGCCCTGCGCGCCCTGTGCGGAGCGTATCATATCGAACTCGAGGAACGGGACGAATGAAGGCCTTGGACTGGGAGGTGCTGGAGGCCGCCCGGGACTGGCTGCGCGCCGGCCTCCACACCTGGCTGTGCACCATTGTCGCCACGGCCGGTTCCTCGCCCCGGCCGGTGGGCGCTATGCTGGCCTGCAATGGCCGGGGCGAGCAGCGCGGCTCCCTGTCGGGGGGCTGTATCGAGGATGATCTGCTGCAGCGGATCGTCGATGGTGACATGCCGGAGGTGCCGGCCCAGGTGATTCCCTACGGGGTGACCGCCGAGCAGAACGAGCGCCTGGGCCTGCCCTGTGGTGGCCACCTGCAGGTACTGGTGCAAACCCTGTCCACCGGCGACCTGTCCTGGCTGGAGGAGGTGCTGACGGCACTGGTCCGCCGGCGCTGCCTGCGCCGGGACATCGATCTCGCCAGTGGGGCCACCGCGCTGCGGACGGTGGAGGAGTTTACCGCGCTGGAGTTTGGTGCCGGGCGCGTCGCCCACACCCTGGGGCCTCGCCAGCGCATGTTGCTGGTGGGGGCCGGCCAGCTCAGCCAGTCGCTGGCGGAACTGGCCCTGGCCATGGACTACGAGGTGCTGGTGACGGACCCGCGGGAGGCCCTGCGCCAGCACTGGAGCGGGCCGGTCCTGCCCCTGCTCGGCGGCATGTCCGACGACGCCGTGCGCGAGCATATTACCGACGCCCACAGCATCGTCATCACCCTGACCCACGATCCGCGCATCGACGATATGGCGCTGATGGAGGCCCTGGCCAGCCCCGCCTGGTACGTGGGTGCGCTGGGCTCACAGCGCACCACGCTGGGCCGGCTGGAGCGCCTGCGCCAGCTCGGTTTCAGCCAGGACCAGCTGGCCAGCCTGCATGCCCCGGTGGGGCTGGATATCGGCAGCAAAACGCCGCTGGAAATCGCGGTGGCCATCATGGCCCAACTCACCGCCCTGCAGCGGCGCCTGCCGCCGCGTTAGGGTTTTGTCGAGCTTTCCCGCATTGAACAGGCACTGCTGGCGAGGCCCCCGGCGGTGAACGCCGGTGTGTTGCTGCTGGCAGCGGGATTGTCGCGCCGCTTCGGGGGCGACAAGCGCTTTGCCAGGCTGCCCGACGGCGGCACGGTACTGGTTCGCTGCATCGAGCACATACAGGCGGCGGGACTGCCGCTGGTGGCCTGCCTGCGTCCCCAGGACGAGCCCGGCCAACGCTGCTTGGCGGAGCTGGGGGTGGCGCTGCAACTCTGTCCCGGTGCCAGTGACGGCATGGGGACGACCCTGGCCCAGGGTATTGTCGCGGCGCAGGACTGGGACGCGGCACTGGTGGCCCTGGCGGACATGCCCTTTGTGAGCGCGGCGACCTTCCGCGCGGTGGCCGCGGCGGCCGGGCCGGAACACATTGCGGTGCCGTTTTGCGAGGGCCGGCACGGGCATCCGGTGGCTGTTGGCGCGCGCTACTTCGGCGAGCTGGCCGCGCTGTCGGGGGATGCCGGCGCCCGTGAGCTGCTGGCGCGCCACGCGGACCGGGTGCGGGCACTGCCGCTGGTGGATCGCGGTATCTGGCGGGACATTGATCGCCCCGCCGACCTGCCGCGCTGAGACTGGCAGGCCGGCTCCGGGCGGGCAGTCAGCCGGCGTGGGGTGGGATATCGGTATCCATACTGTTTCAGTGGGTTGTGTTCAGGGGGATGTTATTTCAGGTGGCGCTCCATCAGGCGGAAGATGCGCCGGTACTCGTCCAGCCAGGATTCCGGATGGGTGAAGCCGTGGGCATCCAGGGGGTAGATGGCCATCTCGAAATCCGGCTTTTTCAGCTCCAGCAGGCGCTGCACCATCAGCACCGAATCCTGGAAGAACACGTTGTCGTCCTGCATGCCGGAGGCGATCAGCAAGGGGCTTTCCAGACCGGCCACATGGTTGATGGGCGAGCTGCGCTGGTAGGCCTCGGGGTCGATCAGCGGGGTGTTGAGGATGCGCCGGGTGTAGTCGTTCTCGTAGTGCATCCAGTCCACCACCGGGCGCAGGGCGGCACCGGCGGCGAAGGCCTCCGGGGCGCGGAACAGGGCCATGAAGGTCATGAAGCCGCCGTAGGAACCGCCGTAGATGCCGATGCGCTCGCGGTCGACGCCATGGTTGCGCGCCAGGTAGTTGATGCCGTCCAGGTAGTCCTCCAGCTCCGGGTGGCCCATCTGGCGGTAGATGGCGGTGCGCCAGTCGCGGCCGTAGCCCTTGGAGGCGCGGTAGTCCATGTCCAGCACTACATAGCCCGCCTCGTTGAGCAGGGTGTGGAACATGAATTCACGAAAGTAATAGGGCCAGCCCAGATGGGCGTTCTGGGTGTAGCCGGCGCCGTGGACGAACATCACCGCGGGGTAGCGCTGCGCCGGGTCGTGGTTTCTGGGCAGGTAGAGCTTGGAGTAGATGGGGCGCGGGCCGTGGGAGGAGGGAACCTGCACGATCAGGGGCACGGTCCAGTCGATGGCCCGGTAGCGCGCAGACACCGTGTCGGTGAGCTGGTGCAGCTCGCCACTGCCGTCGCTGGCGCCGAGGTAGAGGTCGGCGTGGCGGTCGATCCAGGAGCGCGCCACCAGCAACTGGCGACCGTCCGGGGACAGGGTGAAACTGCTGACGCCATCCAGGCGGGTGATCTGCTCCAGCTCTCCGCCCGCCAGCGGTACCCGGTAGATCTGGTAGTTGCCCGGATGGGCGCGGTTGCCAACCACCCAGGCGTACCGGCCGGCGGGGCCGATCACCGGCTCGCGCACCACGAACTCGCCGGTGGTGAGGGCGGTGGCATGCACGTCTTCCAGGCCCTTGCGGTAGAGGTGGGAGTAGCCGCTGTGCTCGGACAGGAACCACAGGGTCTGGCTGTCCGCCAGCCATCCGAAGTCGTTGTAGTCCCAGTTGATCCAGGCGGTGTCGCTCAGGCGGTGCTGCAACTGGGGCGCCAGGTCCTGTTTGCCGCCGGGCGTCACCGTGACCAGCCAGCGGTCCTTGAAGTCGTTGGCCATCAACTGCAGTGCCAGGTGCCTGCCATCCGGGCTCCAGGCCAGCCCGTTGACGGACAGGCCGCGCTGCTGCGGCGCCTTCAGCGCCTCCCTGACCTGGGCCTCGTCGGCGCCGTGGGCGCTGTGCCAGGCGAGGGCGGATTGGCGCAGCGCCGCCAGTGGGTCGCTGTCGATGCCAGGCAGAGCCGAGAAGTCGAGGCTGTGCACCGCGCCACTGCCCAGCTCCACCAGCAGCACCTGCTGCGCGCTCTGGGGATTGCGTCCCACCCGGGTGCGCACCTCGCGCTGGGCCACGTAGCCGTCGGCGGTCACGTAGTTGGGCATGCTGTCCTTGCGGCCGCTGTCGGCGGCTTTGTCGGTCACCACCAGCGCCAGGGTCTCTCCGGTGGGGGAAAGCCGGCGCTGCACGATGCGGTACTGATCGCCCAGGAACAGTGGCGCCGGACGCAGGTCGCGCTCGCCGTCCACCTGCCGCTGCCCGCGCTCGCGGCGCAGCTCTTCGGCCACGCTGGCGTAGGTGCGCAACTGGTGGGCGCGCAGGGGGTCGAAGCCGGGCTCGGCGTTGGGGTCCTTGCCCTCGCGCAGGTCGGTGAGCTGGCGGGTGCCGCCGCCCTTGCAGTCCCAGGCGTAGAACTGGCCGTCGAGCTGGAAGTAAAGGGTCTGGCCGTCGGGGCTGAAACCGAGGGCGGATTCATCCCCGGCGCTGGCGGTGACCCGCCGCACCGCGCCGCTGGCCAGCTCCTTCAGGTAGACATCGCCCCGGCGCAGCCAGGCCACCGCGCTGTGATCGCCGGTGTAGTGTTTTTCTGCACCGCTGTCGAGGGGCGCCCCGGTTTCGCTGATGGGCCGGGCTTGTGGCGCCACCCCCGGCACGGAGCCGTCGACGGCGGTGAGCGCAAGGCGATAGAGATCGCGGTAGTCCTCTCCCGGGTGTTTTTGCCGGTAGTAGATACTTTGCCCGTCATCGCCCCAGTAGGGCTGCTCGGGAGCGTTGCCGATCCAGTCCGGATCGGACATGATCAGCTCCAGGGTGGGGCGTTCGAGAGCGCAGGCCAGGCTGGCTCCCATGCCAAGTACGGCACTGAACAGTAGGCGTTTCACGGCGATCTCCTGTGGCTGCTGGTATAGCGTCCGTGGGTGGTTGCGGGCTGGCGGACGCGATGCTCGATGGTATAGTACCGCGCTGGCTTCGCTGCCAACCCTATAGCAATCGCTCCACCCGACTCAAGGCTGCCATGGTATGACCACCAACACCGATGACCTGCGAATTCGCAAGACCAATGAACTGGTTTCCCCCGAACAACTGATCGCCGATATCGCCCTGTCCGACGCCGCCGCCGAACGGGTGCAGCAGGCGCGCGGCAGCATCCACTCCATTCTGGCCGGGGAGGATGATCGTCTGGTGGTGGTGGTCGGCCCCTGCTCCATCCACGACCCGGCGGCGGCCCGGGAATACGCCGGGCGGCTCAAAACCACTGCGGACCGCGTGGCGGGGGAGGTGTTCGTGGTGATGCGGGTGTATTTCGAGAAGCCGCGCACCACGGTGGGCTGGAAGGGGCTGATCAACGACCCCGACCTCAACAACACTTTCCAGATCAACAAGGGCCTGAACCTGGCCCGCAAGCTGCTGTTGGACCTGGCGGAGATGGGCCTGCCCACCGGCACCGAGTACCTGGACCTGATCAGCCCACAATATTTCGCCGACCTGGTGAGCTGGGGGGCCATCGGCGCTCGCACCACCGAGAGCCAGACCCACCGGGAACTGGCCTCGGGCCTGTCCTGCCCGGTGGGCTTCAAAAACGCCACCGACGGCGATATCCAGGTGGCCATTGACGCCATCAAGTCTGCCTCCCAGCCCCACCACTTCCTGTCGGTGACCAAGCAGGGGCGCTCCGCTATCTTCCAGACCGCCGGCAACGAGGACTGCCACATCATCCTGCGTGGCGGCAAGCACCCCAACTACGATATGTTCTCGGTGGATGACGCCAGCAAGATGCTGGGCAAGGCCGGCCTGCCGGCGCGCATCATGATCGACGCCAGCCACGCCAACAGCCGCAAGGTGCCGGCGCGGCAGATCGACGTGATCCGCGATATCGCAACCCAGGTGGGTCGCGGCAGCCGCTCCATCTGCGGGGTGATGATCGAGAGCAATCTGGTGGCCGGCCGCCAGGACGTGGTGGCCGGGCAGCCGCTGGTCTATGGACAGAGCATTACCGATCCCTGCATTGCCTGGGAGGACACCGACACCCTGCTTGGCGAGCTGGCCGAGGCGGTGCGCAGGCGCCGCCGGGCGCTATAGTACAGGCCTCACCCCAGCACAGAGGTTGCCATGCACCTGGGTTTCAATTGCATGAACACCGCCGCGGACCCGTCAGCCGAGCGGCTGGCGCGCACGCTCGAGGAGGCCGGTTGCGAGTCCCTGTGGTATGGCGGGCACAGCCCTGTTCCGGTGGCCCGCATCACCCCCTGCCCGGCGGGTGGTGCGGCATTTCGCGCGCGGGGCGACGGGTGTTTTAATGAGCTCCTCGCACTATCTGAACAGGAGGCACCATGACCGGTATTTCCGCCTCTTGGCGAGGCCGCCTACGTCGATACTGGCTGGGCCCGTGGCTGTTCGCTGCCATCGCCCTGGTCTGCCCCGCGCTGCTGGCGGGGCAGGACAGCGAGGCGCTGGCGCGGCTGCTGAGCGAACACTGGCAGCGTTCGCAGGCGGAGCAGGTATGGTTTCGCCGCGACCCCGATGCCTTCCGGCTGGATGGCGCACTGCCGGGTTTTGCTGACGAAGCGCGCCAGCGGCGCCACCAGTACAACGAGGCGGTGCTCACGCAACTGGAGGGCATCGCCCCGGCGCAACTGACTGCCCCGGAACGTATCAGCCTGCGGGTGTTCCGCTACGAGCGCGAGGCCGAGCGCGCGGCCTTTTCACAGCCGGACTACCTCTTTCCACTGACCAATCGCAGCAGCTGGCAGAGCTACTTCCTCAACGCGCCGGAGAATATGTCCTTTCTATCTGCCGGGGATTACCGGCGCTACCTGGACAGCCTGGCCGACTATCCGCGCTACAACACCGAACAACTGGCCATTCTGGAGCGCGCCCTGGCGCGGGGTTACACCCATCACTGCCAGAGCATGACGGGCTTTGAGGGCAGTCTGCGGGCGGCTGTGGTGGACGATCCCCGCGATAGCGCCCTGTACGCGCCCTTCGCGCGCATGCCGTCCACCATATCCGCCGCCGAGCAACACCGTTTGCAGGCCGAGGGGCGGCGCCTGATCGGCGAGCAGGTACTGCCGGCCTTTCGCGCCTTTGCCGACTTCTACCAGCAGCAGTACGCGCCCCGCTGCCGTCAGGCGCCAGGGATCGATGCCCTGGACGGTGGTGCCGGCTATTACGCCTGGGCTGTGGGTTTCTACACCACCACCGCCATGACACCCCGACAGGTGCACGACCTCGGACTCGAGGAAGTGGCACGCATCCGCGCGGAGATGGACGCGGT
>JBKDZQ010000399.1:0-2785 GCA_047971325.1 Parahaliea sp. | reverse complement strand
TTCAATGTGGCGGTGTTTCGCAGCAAGCAGAACGATGTTGGCGTAGCCATTCCCGGGCAGGCAATCAGCGGCCAGCCCGGCAGCCAGGCCTACCGCTCCTCAGGGGATGGCTCAACGGTGGAGGGCTTCGAGATCGAGCTGGTGGGGCAGATCGCCGAAGGGCTGAACCTGCACACCAGCTACACCCAGGCGGAGGCCAAGGACGCCAGCGGCGCAGCCATGAACACCCTCCACCCGCGCAAACAGGCCAGGGCCCTGCTCAGCTACCAGTTCAGCGGCACCTGGCAGGGCCTGCGCCTGGGTGCCGGCATGAGCTGGCAGAGTGAAATCCATAATTTCGCGCGCAGCCCCACCGGCACCCGGCGGGTGCGCCAGGGCAGCTACGCACTGGCCGACCTGATGGCCCGCTACCGCTTCGCCGGCGGCCTGCAGGCCCAGCTCAATGTGCGCAACCTCTTTGACCGGGCGTACTACTCCCAGGTCGGTTTCTACAGCCAGGCCTGGTGGGGGGAGCCGCGCAATGTGCAGTTGTTGCTGAGCTACGCATTCTGATATGGCGCAATCCCGTCCGGCCGCCTCACGAAAGCGGGGCCCTGACGGACGCGTAGGGCGCGGGCTTCGCAATCCACAAACCGCGCAATCCACAGGCCCTGTTGACCACCCCTGAACACCCTGTATACAATCCCGGCCCTGCATCGGGTGCCTGCTCGTCTTTCCTGCGCCGGGAAAGTCTGGAGCAGGGTAAACGGGAAGTGTGGTGCGCTGTAACAGCTCCTCCGGGAGTGTAATGGCCCTTACAGCAAAGCCTCCGCTGCCCCCGCAACGGTAAGGGGACCGCCTGGTCCCCAAGCCCGAAACCGGCCTGGTGGTGAAGCGACAGCTTCACTACGTGTGCAGTGGCTGTGCCGCTGAAGCGGAGGGCTTCACGATGGTTACCACACCTCGTTGATTACGCAAGCAATCCGCTTGCGCCTCCCTCCTACGTTCGCACGTTGATCTGCGGTGATGAAGCGGAGGGCTTCTGCACGCGGGCTGCACTCGCTCTACCCTGGGTTCCGCCGGCTGCTCATTCCTCTGCTCACCGTGAAACAGCACGTTTGAGGAATGACCAATGAACAATCCGATCCTGCGCCGGCGGCTCCTTGCCACCGCGCTTGGCGGCTGCGCGCTGGCAGGCGCGGCCCGGGCGGAAAACCCGCAAATGGAAGTTGTCGAAGTCCACGCCGACCGGCTGGACCGCAAGGGCCTGGCCCTGGACTCACAGAACAGCGCCGCCAGCCGGCTGGGACTTTCCATCCAGGACATACCCGCCAGTGTGTCGGTAGTGGACAGGGAGGCCATGGCCGTCAAGGGAGATTTTTCCGGCCTCTCCGCCGTCACCCGCGCCGCCGGCTTTGCCGCCAGCGCCACCCCCGGCAACGGTGGCACTTCCACCTCGGTGCGGGGTTTCAACGGCCACGGCTCGGTGGTCTATACCTACGATGGCACCCGGCTCTATGTCGGTGCGGGCACGGTGAATTTTCCCGCCGACACCTGGACGGTGGAACGCATCGAAGTCCTGCGCGGCCCGGGCTCCGTCATCAACGGCGTCGGCGCCATCGGCGCGACCGTCAACTACCTGCCGAAAAAACCGGCCTTCAAGCCGATGGAGCATGAAATCGCCGTCACCGCCGGCAGCTTCAATCTGCAGCGCTATGCCCTCGGTTCCGGCGGCCAGATCAACGATCGTCTGGCCTACCGCCTGGATGCGGTCAATCATTCAAGCGATGGCTATGTGGACCGCGCCGAGGAGGAACGCAGCGCCATCGCCGGCGCCCTGCTGTTCAAGGCCGGCGAGCATCTGGAGCTGCAGCTCAGCATCGACTACGCCGACACCGAGGCCGCGCCCTACTGGGGTACACCCCTGGTAGATGGCAACATCCCGGACCGCATCCGCAGGAACAACTACAACGTGGCCGATGGCCTGGTGGAATACGAGGATCTGTGGCCCAGATTCCACCTGCAATGGGACATCGACGAACGCCTCCAGTTGCGCAGCGACACCTACTACCTGACCTCCGAACGCCACTGGCGCAACGTGGAATCCTACGACTACAACCCCGACAGCGGCCTGGTCGATCGCTACTTCTACCTGGAAATCCTCCACGAGCAGGAGCAGCTGGGCAACCGCAGCGACCTGCTGGTCAGCCTGCCTGTCGGCGGCATGAACAATCGCCTGAGTGTGGGCTTCGAAGTGAACCAGATCGATTTCAGCCACAGCAACAACTCACCCTACCTGGGCGCTTCCAGCGTCGATCTGCGCAACCCCGACCCGGGCACCTGGGCGGAAGGCGTGGGCAGTGAGACCACCCGGGATTTCGATACCAAGACCACCCAGTACGCCCTGTTCATCGACAATGTGCTGGAAATCAGCGACCAGTGGCACCTGGTGGCGGGACTGCGGCAGGACGAAATCGATTACCAGCGTTCGGACCTAGCCCGCAGCAACGGTCAGCCCGCCGCCTTTATCGACACGGATTTTTCCGGCACCAGCTGGCGGCTTGGCGCGGTCTACAAACCGGCCGAACACACCAGCATCTACCTGCAGTACAGCACCGCGGTGGACGCCATCCAGTCGCTGATCAGCGCCACCAATCCCGACCTCGACCTGGCGGAGGGTGAACAGTTCGAGGCGGGCATCAAGCAGCAGCTACTGGAAGGAAAGCTGCAATATACTCTGTCCCTGTACGACATCACCAAGTCGGACCTGATCAGCAGCGATCCGGGCGGCATTCAGCGCCAGATC
>JBKDZQ010000398.1:0-4865 GCA_047971325.1 Parahaliea sp. | reverse complement strand
GATCAGGGCGAAGTGACCGAGTTCGGGAATCACGATTGCGGCCCCGTCATTTTACCGGTGGTGTCGGCGCCGATGTTGGCATGGGAGGCCTCCAGCGCCTCCGCCACCTCCGGCGGCATGTAGTTTTCATCGTGCTTGGCCAGCACCTCGCTGGCTTGCAACACGCCCTGGACGTCCAACTTGCCGGCCGCCACCGCGCCCTGGTCCTCGCCGAACAGGTCCGGCAGGATGCCCTCGTAGACCACCGGCACCGTGGCCTGGTAATCGGTCAGCTCGAAGCGCACTTGCAGGCTGTCGCTGCTGCGCTGCACGCTGCCCTTCACCACCATGCCGCCCACGCGAATGGGCTGGCCCACCGGTGCCTTGCCCGCGGCCACCTCCGCCGGCGGGAAGAACCGGTTGATATTGCCGCGCAGGGCATAGGCCATGAGACCGATGGCAGCGCTGGAGAACAGCACCACGCACAGCACGATGATCAGGCGTTGTTTACGTACCGGGTGCATGGGCGCCCTCCCTCGAATCGGCAGCGCGGCGGCGCAGCTCTCCGGCCAGCTCGCGGCGCACGCGCCGGGCCCGCAGCACCGGCGTCAGCAGCAGTATCAGCAGCACCAGGATGGTGATGGCGTAGGCGGACCAGACAAAGGCCCCGTGCCCATCCATCACCAGTGCCGCGTGCAGCGTGTCGAAATACATATCCAAAGCCATCAGGCCCCCACTAGTTTGCGCACCCAGCCGGTGCGCGCCTCGCGCCGCAGGATTTCCAGCCGTATGTTCATCAGCAGGCAGCAGGTGAACAGGCAGTAGAAGCCGATGATCATCAGCAGCAGCGGCTGCAGCATGCTGGAGTCGATGGTGGACTCACCGACGAATTTGATCGAGGCCGGCTGATGCAGGCTGTACCACCAGTCTACCGACTTGTAGATGATGGGAATGTTCACCGTGCCCACCAGGCTCAGCACTGCGCAGGCCTTGCCTGCCGCTTCCTTGTTGTCGAAGGCCTCGTAGAGAGCGATCACTCCCAGATAAAGGAATAGCAGGATCAGCATGGAAGTGATGCGCGCGTCCCACACCCACCAGGCGCCCCAGGTGGGCTTGCCCCAGATGGCCCCGGTCACCAGCGCGATAAAGGTCAGCGCGGCTCCAATCGGCGCACAGGACTTCATGGCAATGTCCGCCATTTTCATCTTCCAGATGATGCTGATGGCGCCGGCGATGGCCATCACGTAGTAGCCCGCCAGGGCCACCACCGCCGCGGGCACGTGGATATAGATGATGCGGTAGCTGTTGCCCTGGCGGAAGTCCGGAGCGGTGAACAACAGGCCCCACACCATGCCCGTCGCCAGCAGCACCAGGGTCAGCGGCAGCAGCCAGCGCAGGAGGGTCCCGGAGATGCGGTACAGCCAGGGTGGCGAACCGAGTTTATGGAAGAAGGTCCACATAGCGGCGGCATTATACTCTGTGCAAAGGAGGCAACAACCAGCTTGTGCCAATATCGACGCCGGCCTTCAGGCGTCGATGCTGATGCGCAGGGCGGCGCCAATGGCCAGCGGCGCCAGAGCCGCCGCCAGGCACAGCATGGCCCCGAGGATGGCCAGATGGGGGCCGGCCGGAATACCCGCCACCACCGCCTGCACCGCGGCGCTGCCGAAGATCAGCACCGGCATGCAGAAAGGCAGTATCAACAGGGCAACCAGCATGCCCCCGCGCTTCAGGCCCACGGTGAGGGCGGCGCCAATGCCTCCCACCAGGCTGAGCACGGCGCTGCCCAGCAGCAAACTGGCCACCAGCACTGCAATGGCCCCACCCGCCAGCCCCAGCATCAGCGCGAACAGAGGCGACAGCAGCGCCAGCAGCAGTCCGGTGACCAGCCACTGGGCCAGTACATAGGCCAGCGCCGACAGGTACAGCGGCTGGGGCGACAGCAATAACTGCTCCAGGCTGCCGTCCTCATAGTCGGAACGAAACAGGCTGTCCGCCGTCAGCAGGTTGGCCAGCAGGGCGATAATCCACAAAATGCCAGGAGCAAAAGCGGACAGCGCATCCGGGGCCGGACCCAGCCCCAGCGGAAACAGCACCACCACCATGGCAAAGAACAGCAGAGGATTGCCGATGTCCACCGGCCGGCGCAGGGCCAGTACCAGCTGGCGGCGCAGCAGGCGCCGGCAGAAGGCCAGCGCGCCGGGGGCGCCGGCACTCATAAGACTCATAAGCGCAGCCCCTTCGTCAGGCTGAGCACGGCCACCGGGCAGCTCACCGACAGCGCCTGGTGGGAGCTCAGCAGCACCGCATTGCCCCGCTGCGCATGGCGCACCAGCAGGGTTTCCAGCTCGGTCACACCCTTGCGATCGATGGCGGTAAAGGGCTCGTCCAGCAGCCACACAGGAGAAGCGGACAGGTAGAGCCGGGCCAGGTTCACCCGCCGGCGCTGGCCGGCGGACAGGGCGTGGCTGGGTACGTCCTCGTAGCCGTAGAGCCCGACCCGGTCCAGGGCCTCGTCGATCTGCGCGGGCGCAGGGCTGCCCTCCCCCGCAATATGCCAGGCCAGGTTCTCCCGCGGCGTGAGCATGGCCTTGACCGCGCTCTGGTGACCGAGAAACAGCAGCGGTGCGTGGCGCTTCACCTTCCCGGCAAAGCCGTAGCGGGACAGGCCGGCGAGAATGCGCAGCAGGCTGGTCTTGCCAGCGCCGTTGGCGCCCTCCACCTGCATCAGCTGACCGGGCCGGACGGCGAAGGACAGATCCTGGAACAGGTCGCGTCCGCCCCGCGCCAGGCCAAGGCCCTGCGCCTCCAGCAGGGGGGCGGTGCCGGTGGCCGCAGGCACTAGAGGTTGACGACCCGGATGCCCGGCAGGTGAATGTCGGTGTCGACCTGCGCCCGCAGCCCAGTGAAGTCGAACAGGGCGGTGTCCGCCAGTTGCGAAGGCGCCACATTGCGGATGGCGTGGAAAATGGTCTCGGTGCGCCCGGGGAAGGTCCGCTCCCAGTCCGCCAGCATCTGCTTCACCTGCTGGCGCTGCAGGTTTTCCTGCGAGCCGCAAAGATTGCAGGGAATGATGGGGAAGGCCTTGTGGTTCGCATAGGCGGCGAGGTCTTTTTCCTTGCAGTAGGCCAGCGGGCGAATCACCACGTTGTTGCCATCGTCGCTGAGCAGCTTGGGCGGCATGGCCTTCAGCGTGCCCTGGAAAAACATGTTCAGAAACAGGGTTTCCACGATGTCGTCCCGGTGGTGGCCAAGGGCGATCTTGCTGGCGCCGATGCTCTGGGCAAAACCGTAGAGGCTGCCGCGACGCAGGCGCGAGCACAGTCCGCAGGTAGTCTTGCCCTCGGGCACCACCTGGCGCACGATGCTGTAGGTGTCCTTCTCCAGGATGTAGTAGGGAACTCCCAGAGCGTCCAGGTAGGCGGGCAGCACCTCCTCGGGAAACCCGGGCTGCTTCTGGTCCAGGTTGACCGCCACCAGCTCGAAGTCCACCGGTGCGCTCTGGCGCAGGTTCAACAGTACATCGAGCATGCCATAGGAGTCCTTGCCACCGGACAGGCAGACCATCACCCGGTCGCCATCCCCGATCATGTTGTAGTCGGCGATGGCGTTGCCCACGTTGCGGCGCAGCCGCTTCTGCAGCTTGTTGAACTCGGTTTTTTCCTTGCGGGACAGCTCGCGCACAGCGGCGGGCTCCTGGCGATTGGCTCGCGGCGCATCTTACAGGGAGCTGCTTGTTTTTTCATCCGTTTCCCCGGACAATGTCGGCCCCCGCATTTTCTTACCTGTCCGATTGAGGATTCCCTCCATGAAAGCACCTGTCCGAGTTACCGTTACCGGCGCCGCAGGCCAGATCGGCTACGCGCTGCTGTTTCGCATCGCCTCCGGCTCCATGCTGGGCGACGACCAGCCCGTGATCCTGCAACTGCTGGACATCACCTCCGCCATGGAGGCCCTGGAGGGCGTGCGCATGGAGCTGGATGACTGCGCCTTTCCGCTGCTGGCCGGCATCAGCTGCTCCGACGACCCGAATGTTGCCTTCAAGGACGCCGACTATGCCCTGCTGGTGGGTGCCCGCCCACGCGGCCCCGGCATGGAACGCAAGGATCTGCTGGAAGCCAACGCCGCCATCTTTTCGGTGCAGGGCAAGGCCATCAATGACCATGCCAGCCGCAACATCAAGGTGTTGGTGGTGGGCAACCCGGCCAACACCAACGCCCTGATCACCCAGCGCAACGCGCCGGACATCAACCCTCGCAACTTCACCGCCATGACCCGGCTGGACCACAACCGTGCCATGACTCAGATCGCCCAGAAAACCGGCAAGACCGTCAACGACGTCACCCACATGACCATCTGGGGCAACCACTCCGCCACCCAGTACCCCGACCTGTTCAATGCCAGGGTCGGCGGCAAGAAGGCCATCGATCTGGTCGACCAGGCCTGGTACGAGGGCGAGTTCATCCCCACCGTGCAGCAGCGCGGCGCCGCCATCATCAAGGCCCGCGGCGCCTCCTCCGCCGCCTCCGCCGCCAACGCCGCCGTCAACCATATGCGCTCCTGGGCTCTGGGCACCCAGGGTGACGACTGGGTGTCCATGGGCGTGCGCTCCGACGGTTCCTACGGCATTGCCGAAGGACTGATCTACTCCTTCCCCTGCCGCTGCAAGAACGGTGAATGGGAAATCGTCCAGGGCGTGGAAGTGGGTGAGTTCAGCCAGGCCAGGATGAAGGCTACCGAGCAGGAACTGGCCGAAGAGCGCGACGGCGTCAAGCACCTGCTGCCCTGATGACCGGGGAGGGGGCGAGCCGGAGCTATCATCACGGCAACCTGAGGGCAGAGCTGCTCGACACCGCCATAGAACAGTTGCGCGAACAGGGGGCGGA
>JBKDZQ010000397.1:0-2123 GCA_047971325.1 Parahaliea sp. | reverse complement strand
GTAGCCCAGCAGATCGGCAATCTGGCTCATCGAAGAGTGTTCATTGGCCATGTAGCGCATGGCCAGTTCCCGGCGCACACCGTTGATCAGGCTGGAAAACGTTTCCTTGTGTTCTTCCAGGCGCCGCTGCAGGGTACGCATGTTCATGCCCAGCGTGTCGGCCACATGGTCGATGCTGCCCCGCCCCATCGGCAGCAGGAGGTAGATCGCTTTGCGCACATCATGGACGATCGAGGATTCACCGTCCGCCGACAGGGTATCGATGTAGTGCCGGGCGAATTTTGCCAGGGCGGGATCCGCGAAGGGATTGGTCTTGTTGAGCTCCTCGGCGCTGCACACAATACCGTTGAACTCCGCCCCGAATTCCAGGTTGCAGTGGAATATCCGGCGGTGCCTCTGCAGGTCGGGCGGTGCGGTGTGGGTGAATTTGACACTGCGCGGGCGCCAGAAGGAGCCGAGCAGGGCGCCGCACATGCGGTACATCACGCCGATGGCCAGTTCGATGGACTGCCGCGAGGCCATCGGTGTTTCCATTGCCACTTCCTCGCGGATGATCACGGTCTTGTCGACTTCCTCAATATGGATGGCCAGTGCGTCGTTGAGCAGGTGGCGATACTGCACCGTGGTCCTGATGACTTCGCGCAGGGTTGGCTGGTGCATCAGCAGCAGGCTAATGGCGCCAAAGTCCGATAACTGCCGCGACTCCGCCATCCGCAGGCCAAAGGAGATACAGCGGCTTTCCAGCGCCGAATCCTCCAGCAACCTGACCGCGGCGGTGGTGGGGATGCGCAACTCCGGCTGCTCGAGCAGCGCCTTGTTCAGGCCCACCCGGTGCAGCATCTTCAGCGGGTTGAGCCCGAGTTGCTGGGCGATCTCACTGTAGTTGGTCAGCACGCCGGCGCGAGTCAGGATGGCCATGCTCGGTATCTCCCAATGTGCGTAAGGGGAACAGGGGGCTAGTCTCCCTGTTCCGCCGATGGATACCCAGTAGTTTTAACTGAATTGTCGTCTAATGAAAAGCCGGTGTCGTCTAATGAAATGCCTGATCCGGGCTGCTGCCGTACATTGACTGACAGAGAAAAGAGCGGTTGCAACCGCTAATGACCACAAAACATAAGACAGGAGATCTGGCATGGCCAAGGCTGTACGCTTCTACGAAACCGGTGGCCCGGAAGTAATGCGCTACGAAAACACCGAGGTCGGTGACCCGGGACCGGGGGAAGTCCGGCTCCGGCACGTGGCGGTCGGGTTGAACTACGCCGACACTTATTTTCGCGACGGTACCTACCCCATCCCGCTGCCCAATGGCATCGGTGTGGAAGCTGCCGGGGTGGTGGAGAGCGTGGGTGAGGGGGTGACCAGCGTTGCCGAGGGCGACCGGGTCACCTACACCGGCTTTATCAACACACTGGGCGCCTACAGCACCGAGCGCCTGGTGCCGGCGGCCCCCCTGATCAAGCTGCCGGACAATATCGAGCTGGAAACCGCCGCCGCCATGACCATGCGCGGCCTCACGTCCTCCTACCTGCTGCGCCGCATTCACCCCTTCAAGCCCGGCGACACCGTGCTGCTGCACGCCGCCGCCGGCGGGGTCGGCCTGATCGTCTCGCAGTGGGCCAAACTACTGGGGCTGACCGTGATCGGTACCGTGTCCAGCGAGGCCAAGGCGGAAGTCGCTCGCGCCCACGGCTGCGATCACGTCATCAACTACAGCCATGAGGACGTCGCGACCCGCGTCAGCGAGCTGACCGATGGCGCCAAGGTAGACGTGGTGTTCGACAGCGTTGGCAGGAGTACCTTCATGTCCTCGCTGGACTCCCTGAAGCGCCGGGGCCTGATGGTCTGCGTCGGTACCGCCTCCGGCACCATCCCGCCCTTCGACCCGCAGCTGCTGGCCATGAAGGGCTCCCTGTACCTGACCCGGCCCGCGCTGGCAGACTACATTGCCGATCCGCAAGAAAAAGCGGCGCTGGCGGGGGAGATTTTCGGCCTGGTGGGCAGCGGCAAGATCAGCATTGAAATCAATCAGCGCTACCACCTGGAGGATGCCGTTGAGGCCCATCGCGATCTCGAGGCCCGCAAGACCACTGGTTCATCGATTTTTGTCATCTGAGGGTGTTGAC
>JBKDZQ010000396.1:0-4308 GCA_047971325.1 Parahaliea sp. | reverse complement strand
GGAAAACCTGGAGTGGCAGGCCAGGACCATCACGCTTCGCCTCGGCGCCGAACAGACCCGGGCCCTGTTGCAGCGTGCCCCCGCCGCCTATCGAACCCAGGTCAACGACCTGCTGCTGACGGCCCTGGCCCGCACGCTGTGCCGCTGGTCGGGGCAGGCCTCGGCCCTGATCCAGCTGGAAGGCCACGGCCGGGAAGCGCCGGATGACGCCTGGGGTGCAAGCGGTGAGCAGAACCCGGAAAAGAGCACTGAAAAGCACCTGGATCTGACCCGGACCGTGGGCTGGCTGACCAGCACCTACCCGGTGCGGCTGACGCCGGACATGGCCGACCGGGCGGCCGCCATCAAAGGCGTCAAGGAACAGCTGAGAGCCATCCGGCCGCGTCTGTCCACCTATGGGCCGCTGCGTTACCTGGCCGCCGGCTGGGTGCGCGCGGCCATGGCCGAGCTGCCGGTGCCCGCGCTGGCCTTCAACTACCTGGGCCAGATCGACCAGGGTGGCGACAAAGAGGCTGGCAAAGACGGCGACAAGGAGGGCGGCAAAACGCGCGACGACACCGCCGGACTGTTCCGCTGGGCCGGCACCCCCCAGGGCGGCAACCGCGACCCTGAGGCGGCGCTGCCCAGCGACATCAGCGTCGATGGCCAGGTGCAGGGCGGCGAATTGCAGCTGCGCTGGACCTACAGCGCGGCGCGCTACCGCGAGGAAAGCATCGCCAGGCTGGCGGCGGACTATCTCGGCGAGCTGGCGGCGCTGATCGATTTTTGCCTGAATGAAGAGGCCGGCGGGCTGACGCCCTCGGACTTCCCCCTGGCCCAACTCTCCCAGGCGCAACTGGACGCCTTGCCGATAGCGGCGGCGCGGGTCGAGGATATCTATCCGCTCACCCCGATGCAGGAAGGCCTGCTGCTGCACACCCTGCTGGAGCCGGGTACCGGCATCTACTACATGCAGGATCGCTACCGCATCGACAGCCCGCTCGACCCGGAACGCTTCGCCGCCGCCTGGCAGGCGGTGGTGGACCGCCACCCGGCCCTGCGCACCTCCTTCAGCTGGAACGCCGGCGAAGCCATGGTGCAAATCGTCCACAAACGCTGGCCGGCGGCTGTGGACTACCTGGACTGGCGCGAGGCGACAGAAGCGCAGAGCGAAGCGCGCCTGCAGGCCCTGCTGAAAACCGAGCGCGAGGCGGGTTTCGACCTGCTCGACGCGCCGCCCTTTCACCTGCGGCTGATACGCATCGATGAGGCGCGCTACTGGTTCCTGATGAGCAACCACCACATCCTGATCGACGCCTGGTGCCGCTCGCTGCTGATCGAGGACTTCTTCGCCATCTACAGCGCCCTGCTGGCGGGCCGTGCCGCGGCACTGCCGCCGGCTCCGCCCTATCGCGACTACATTGCCTGGTTGCAGCGGCAGGACCTGGACGCCAGCCGCCAGTGGTGGCGCGACAAGCTGGGGGATGTCAGTGCGCCCACCCCGATCGCCAGCGACCGGCCCTTGCGGCGGGAGCACGCCGGTGACAGTGGTGGCATGCAGGTGGGGGATTGCTACAGTCACCTCAGTGCGGAAGCGACCCGGCACTTGCAGAGCCTGGCCCGGCAACAGCAGTTGACCGTCAACACCTTTGCCCAGGCCGCCTGGGCGCTGGTACTGCGCCGGCTCAGCGGCCGGCGCGATGTGCTGTTCGGCGTGACCGTGGCCGGGCGCCCCTCCCACCTGCCGGCCCTGCAGCAAACCGTAGGCCTGTTTATCAACAGCATTCCGCTGCGCGTCAGCTTCCCCGACATCGGTGATGACTGTGCCCTGGCAGGCTGGTTGCAAGCGCTGCTGGCGCACAACGTGGAGCTGCGCGACCACGAGCACCTGTCGCTGGTGGACATCCAGCACTGCAGCGGGGTGCCCAAGGGCGAACCCCTGTTCGACAGCCTGTTCGTGTTCGAAAACGCACCGGTTGAAGTCTCGGTGCTGGACAGTGCACGGCGCTTCAATGCCAGCTCCGACTCCGGGCGCACCCACACCAACTTCCCGCTGACTGCGGTCTGCTACCCCGGCGAGCGACTCGGCCTGCATATCTCCTACGACCAGCGCTATTTCGAGCGCGCCACCGTGGCGGCGATGCTGGACGAATTCCAGCGTTTGCTGCAGGCCCTGGTGGACGGATTCGACGGCAAGCTGGGCGACATTCCCCTGGTCGGCCAGCGCGAGCGGGATTTCCTGCTCTACGACTGCAACAACAGCGAACGCCCCTATCCGCTGGACAGCTATATCCGGCTCTTCGAGGAGCAGGTGGCCGCCGGCCCCTACAGGGTGGTGGCCACCTGTCGTGTGGAGGGTCGTGTGGAGAGCCGTGCTGAAGGTCGTGAGGAAGGTCGTGCTGAAGGTCTTGCGGACGGCCGCAGCGAACAGTGGTCTTACGCACAGCTGAATCGCTACGCCAATCGTCTCGGGCACCGTCTTCTGGCGCTGTCCGGGTCGAAGGCGGGACTGTCGCGAGCGGACAAGCGCACAGGCCAAGGCGCAGCCGGTCACTCCGGTCAGCTGACAGACCAGCCGGTGGCGCTGCTGGCCGAGCGAGGCCTGCCGCTGTTGGGCATGATGATTGGCGCCTTCAAGGCGGGCGCCGCCTATTTACCCCTGGACCCGGCTCACCCGCCGCAGCGTCTTGCGGACATGCTGAGCCTGAGCCGCCCGCCGATTCTGCTGTGTGATCAACACCAGCGCGAACTGGCCGAGGGGCTGCTGGCCCGCTGCCCCGCGGGTCATCGCCCGGCGCTACTGGTGTGGGAGGATGTCCAGCAGGCTGCGCGCATAGCCGAGCACAACCCCGGCCTCTACGGCCGCGCGGACAGCCTCGCCTATGTCATCTACACCTCCGGCTCCACCGGCAAGCCCAAGGGCGTCATGGTCAGCCAGGGCGGCATGCTCAACAACCAGTTGAGCAAGGTGCCCTACCTGGGGCTTGATGGGGGCGATGTGATCGCCCAGACCGCCTCCCAGTGTTTTGATATCTCCGTGTGGCAGTTCCTGGCCGCGCCCCTGTTTGGCGGGCGCGTCGCCATCGTGCCCAATGACATTGCCCACCACCCCGCGGCCCTGATGGCGCATGTGGCTGAAGAACAGATCAGCGTGCTGGAGAGCGTGCCCTCGCTGATTCAGGGCCTGCTGGAGGAAGAAGCGCAGCCAGTGCCCGCCTTGCGCTGGATGCTGCCCACCGGGGAGGCAATGCCGCCGAGCCTGGCCGCACGCTGGCTGCAGCGCTACCCGCAGATTGGCCTGGTCAACGCCTACGGCCCCGCGGAGTGCTCCGACGACGTGGCCTTGTTCACCGTCACCCGGGCGTCGACAGAGGGCAGCTATCTGCCCATTGGCTCCCCCACCGACAACAATCGCCTGTACCTGCTGGACGACGACTTCGCCCCAACGCCCGTCGGTTCCGTCGGTGAATTGTACGTGGCCGGCAGCGGCGTGGGCCGGGGCTACCTCGCCGAGCCGCAGCGCAGCGCCCGCGCCTTCCTGCCCAACCCCTTCGACAGCGCGGGCGGGCGGCTGTACCGCACCGGCGACCTCGCGCGTCGCCGTCGGGACGGCCTGTTGGAATACGTCGGGCGCGCCGACCACCAGGTGAAAATCCGCGGCTTTCGTATCGAACTGGGCGAAATTGAATCCCGCCTGCTCGCGATGGACACCGTGCGGGAAGCAGCCGTCACCCTACAATCCGGGCCCAACGGCGACTACCTGGTGGCCTACCTGACCTCCGCCGAAGGCGAGCGCCCTGCTTCCGAATCAGATTCAGAAGCAGGGTCGGAACCAGATTCCCCAAATGCGCAGAACGCATGGATCGAACACTGCAAAGCACAACTCGCCGCGCAACTGCCCGACTACATGCTGCCCACCTACTGGCAGCCACTGCCCCACATGCCCCGCAACGCCAACGGCAAACTGGACCGCAAAGCCCTGCCGCCACTGGATATCGGCAAACTGCAGGCGCAGAGCTACGTGGCCCCGCGCAATCCCCTGGAACAGGAATTGGCCGACATCTGGACCCGAGTGCTAAAAGTAGAGCGCGTAGGCGTTCACGACAACTTCTTCCAACTCGGCGGCCACTCCCTCCTGGCCACCCAAATCGCCTCCCGGGTACAAAAAAGCCTGCAAAAAGCCGTACCACTGCGGGCCATGTTCGAATGCCATACCGTCGAAACCCTGGCCGAATTTATCCAGGAGCTGGAAGACACATCGATCACCGACGACACCGCCGATCGCCTGAGCGACCTGATGGCACAACTGGAGGCGCCATGATCAGAAGA
>JBKDZQ010000395.1:0-3881 GCA_047971325.1 Parahaliea sp. | reverse complement strand
CGGCCCTGGCGGATGGTGTTTTCCCAGTCGACGTCGTAGCGCTCCAGTTCCTGGTGGACCTGGCGGTGGAACTCGACGGTGGGTGAGTAGAAAAATTCGAACTTGAACAGGTCGCGCAGGCTGTCCACTTCATCCCAGAAGGTGCTCAGCGGGTCGTTGCGAGTATCTTCGCTGGCCTTGACCAGGGCCAGTTCGATCATGGCCTTGTTTACAAAGAAGTGGATGATGGTGTTGCGGTAGTAGCTCGCTACCGGGTGTTGCTCCGGCGCCACCCCGTAGACGGTCTCTGGACCCTCGTCGTAGCGGGTGACGATGCCCTCGTCGATCATGATGCCGAGCAGGCCGTCCATCTGCTCGGCGTAACTACGGTCGAAGTCCGGGGAAATGCGCAGGCCGCGCTCCTCCGCCCACCGCAGCAGACGGTCGAGATCCTCGGTGACGTTGGCTTCGGTCTGGGCCTGGGGGGCGGCACCCAGCAGGCTCATGGCCACCAGCGAGGGGAAGGTGATGGGGGTGACCTGGTTGGCTTCCACCGCCACTTCGAAGGCGATCTTCGACAGCGCCAGACGGTCGCTGGGCTCCGGTGCCCGCTCCAGCACCACCGGTTTGCCGATATCCATGTACACTTTGCCCATGGGGCGCGCCAGGCTGCGCACGTAGCCGATAAACCAGCGCAGGGACTCGGTGCCCTTGCCACGACCGGTCTGCTCCGTGGCGTACTCCTCGACATCGCGGATCAGGTCATAGCTGATGGTGACGGGGATGATGTGGATATTGCGCGAGTCATTGGCGTGGCAGGCTTCCAGCACGTACTTGAGCAGGCCGTAGCGCGGTGGCATCAGCTTGCCCATGCGCGACCGGGTGCCCTCGAAGGACCAGTTCATCGGGAAGCGTTTTTCCATCAGGTAACCGATGTAGTGGCGCAGGGTCAGCTTGTAGAGCGGGTTGTCCTGGAAGCTGCGCTTGATGAAAATGCCGCCGGCGCGATGTATCAGGTAGCCGATGCCGGCGAAGTTGATATTGGCGCCACCGAACATGTGTGGCATGGGAAAGTCGTTGTCATACATGACCTTGGGTACCACCATGCCGTCGAGGTAGGTCTTGTGGGTCCACAGCAGCAAGGTGGGGTGGTCGCGCACGGTATTGCGCATCTGCTCTACCGCCTGCTGGTCATAGATGATGCGGTCCTCGTAGCCCAGGCCAAGGCAAAAATTGTTGAAGCGCGCGTTCACGTCCAGCCAGAAGGTGCTGGGAGTGGAGATCATCTCCTTCATGTAGCCGGCGGCTTCTTTGAGCAGTGCGGCTTTGTTCTTGCCTTGCTCGTTGGCGAGTTCCTCAACCGCTTCGTTGTAGGCCCTGTTGGTGAGCAGGCTTTCGGCGACATAGCGGGGCACCTTGTAGCGGCTGCCCTGCAGGCGCCGTTCCGCGATATCCAGCACGATGGCCGCCTGCCGGGCCACGAAGATGGCGAAGGACTCGGGGTGTTCACGACTGTCCCGCTGGTATTTGCCCTGGTAGCGCATGCGCAGGTTGGCGAGGGTGTCTGGCTGGCCGTTGAGCAGGTGGACACGCTCCGGGTGTTGCCCGAGAATCTTGAGTGCCCTTCCGTAGTTGGGGCGGCGCGGATCCCCCAGCAGCAGGTCGCGCACCCGCGGGCCGGACTCGATGACCTCGCGACTCAGGGTCCAGGCCACCCGCAGGGGAGCGATGATGGCGTCGTCGGCCGCGGCCGCCAGTTCCGGCAGCAAAGTGCTGGTGTTCACGCCCTTGCGATCATCATCGAGGGGCATGATGACCTGGGCGCCGGTGGACTGGAGGGCGTCCCGGTTGATCCACTGGTGCAGCAGGTCCACTTCCACGCGGTTGCTGGCGTCCAGAATGAAAATGACCCTGGCGTCCCCGGCGGTGGGCCAGGCACTGGACTCCCCCATAGTGTTCGGCAATTCCACGTTTTCAGGACTCCGTGCGGGAGGTAAGTTTCGGCTTCACGGCGGTGCGGCCGGCGCGTGTACCTGTCGCTGTGGACTTGCGGCTGGCGGAGGAGCCTGGTCGGGCACTGTTCATGCCGCGGGTGGCGGTTGCGGTTTTGGTGCGACCGCCGCCAGCCCTGGAGGTTTTGGCCTTTGCCCTGGTCTTCGCCTTGGTTTTGGTTTTTGCCGTGGCCTTGATCTTGGTGGTGGGCCGGACGTCTGGCTCGGTCGCCGTCTGGGCGGTGGCTCGGCGTTTTGGTGTGACTTCCTCAGGGGGTTGGCCGAGGGTGGCGAGGAACATATTGCGCACCTCGCGCACATGCTCGTCGATACTTCTCCGGCTCCACTGGCTGGTGTCCACGGGGGGCAGCACGTCGACTTCCACTGTCGCCGGGCGGAACACAAAATCGCCCTTGGGGGCCATGTCGCCGGCATTGTGGATCACAATCGGCACTATCGGCACGCCGGCCTGCATGGCCAGGTGAAAAGCGCCTTTTTTGAAGGGCAGGAGCTTGGGGGAGACACTGCGGGTGCCCTCCGGCGCCAGCACCACCGACTTGCTCTCCTCGCGCATGGCCGTCACCAGCGGCTTCATGGCCTCGATGGCGCTCTTGGCGTTGGCGCGGTCGATCATCACCACCCCGCTCATTTCCATCACCTTGCCGATTATCGGCATCTTCCTGATTTCCTTCTTGCCCACGCCGGCGATATCCCGCCGCAGGAGTCTGGCCAGGATGATCACGTCGGCCTTGCTCTGGTGGTTGAAGATGAACACCGCCGGGCGATGGCTCCACAGGTGTTCAGAGCCCCTGACGTTCAGGTCCAGCCCAACCAGGGCGCTGGCGGCATCGGCAAACAGCGAGAAGGAAAAGTTCACCGAATCCCGGCGTGAGCCGGTGAGCGCGTAGATCGGCAGGCCGGCGGCGAAGCTCGGCACCAGGCTGACGGTGGCCGCGACCGAGCGCGCCCACTGGGACAGCGAGGCCCGGCCACGACTGCCAAAACTGGCTATCGGCCACTGGCGCTGGCGGGCGATGGCATCCAGTTTGCTGTTGGGGTTGAGGGCGCGGGGCAGGCCGACCCGTTCGAGCAGCAGCAGGTCGTCGGTGCTGTCGCTGTAGAAGAAGCTCTGGTCCAGATTGGCACCGGTACTGGCAGCCAGTTGCTCGGCGGCATCCACCTTGCCCTGGCCGAAGCAGGTGGGTGAGATCACCCGCCCGGTAAAGCGACCGTCTTCCACCTCCAGTTGCGTACACATGACATGAGGAATATCCAGGTCGCGGGCTGCCGCCTCCACCTGGTAGGGGGTGGCGGAGGAAATGATCGCCACGGTGTGGCCCTTTTTCAGGTGGGCTTCGACGAGAGCACGGGATTCGGGGTAGACATTGCGGGCGATATGCTTGCGGTACAGTTGCTCCCCGACCTCGCGATAGGCTTCTTCCTCGACACCGCGCATAAACTGGGTGGTTACCGCCATCATGGCGGAAAAACCGAGGCTGCCCATACCAAAGCTGGTCATCGCCGAAACGATTTCCGCCAGCTGCCGCGGGGACAGATCTCCCCGCCGCAGCTGTTCGCGCATGAAGGTGGTGGCCGAATAGCCGGAGATGATAGTGCCGTCGAAATCGAAGATTGCCGCTATCTGCGGGCCATCGGGGGCCGAGTCGATGTCCTGTAGCAGCTGTTTCAGTGTCGCCATAGTTTTCCCTGCCTGATCTTATGTCCAGCGGACTTGCGTCAGGTATTGCTGCAGTCCGTTCAGGGAGAGCATAACCCAAACCATGGCAGCAGGTGCAACTTTGGCATCAATGTGGAAAATTGGAGAAAGAAAAAACGCCACCGCTTCCAGCGGTGGCGTTGGGGGGAGAACGTCACTTTTGGTCTGATTTGTCCGGTATCCCAGCTAGCACT
>JBKDZQ010000394.1:0-1561 GCA_047971325.1 Parahaliea sp. | reverse complement strand
CAGGGTGTGCACCGGCACCTGCGACAGCACCTCCCGCACCCGGGCCTCGCGCTCGTCGACGAACAGCGCCACCAGCTGCACAAAGGGCCCCACCGCCCGGGCAATGTCCCGGGCCCGTGCGATATCCACCGCCCGCGGGCTCGGCGGGTAGAACACCAGGCCCAGGGCGTCGGCACCAGCCTCGCAGGCCTGCTCCGCATCCTCGACTCTGGTGATACCGCAAATTTTGATACGGGTCCGCGACACCTGGGCGTGCTCTCCACAATACCTGGAACATCGGCTGCACGCGCGGCGCGATACAGTGCGATACAGAAAGGGTCCGCATCTTAGCAGACCCGGCGCGGGACTGTCTTCAGGGCGCCGCCGCTGCGGAGACGGCGGCCAGCACCAGCGGCCCCTCCGGGGTCGGCTGCAGGGCAAAGCGCCCGGGATAGCCGACGTCGACCAGGTAGAGGCCATCGGGGGGCGCGGTGTCGGCGGCGCGGTTGCGGTCGCGCCCGGCCAGCAGCTCCGCCAGCCAGCCATCGTGCCGGCGGCCACTGCCCACCGCCAGCAGGCTGCCGGCGATATTGCGCACCATATGGTGCAGGAAGGCGTTGGCGCGGATATCGATCACCACCAGCGGGCCGCAGCGCCGCACGCTCACTGCCTGCACATTGCGATGGGGGCTGGCGGACTGGCAGGCCGCGGCGCGAAAAGCGCTGAAGTCCTGCTCTCCCAGCAGGCACTGGGCGGCGCGCTGCATGCGCCCGGCGTCCAGCGGCTGGCGGTACCAGGTCACCTGGGCGTTGAGATGGGCCGGACGCACGCCGGTGTTGGCGATAATATAGCGGTAACGGCGCCAGATGGCGGAAAAGCGGGCGTGGAAATCCTCCGGCACCGGCAGCGCCCAGTGCAGGCGCACGTCGAAGGGCAGGCTGGCATTGCCGCCGAGCACCCAGGCTTTGGGGCTGCGGGACACCGGCGCGTCAAAGTGCACCACCTGCGCGCAGGCGTGCACGCCGGTATCGGTGCGACCGGCAGAATGCACCCGCACATCGGCCCCGGCAACCTGTGACAGGGCTGCCTCCAGGGTCTGTTGTACCGTGGGAACATCCAGGTGGTGCTGGATCTGCCAGCCGTGGTAGCGACTGCCATCGTATTCGAGCCGGCAGGCAACCCGCGTGCCGGGCGGCAGCGGGTCGGGGGAGAAAAAATCAGTCAATACGTTCCAGCAGCTCGTTGGCTTCCTGTTGCTGCTCGTCGGAGCCTTCGAGGAGCACTTCCTCGAGTATCTGGCGGGCTCCGTCCTCGTCGCCCATGTCGATATAGGCCCGGGCCAGGTCCAGTTTGGTGGTGACGGCATTGCCCTCGGAGGCGATCACCAGATCGTCGTCCTCCAGCTCCTCGTCGAGATCACCGGAAAAATCCTTGCTGAGATCCAGGTCGTCATCGACCTCCTCCAGCGCCTCACCCTCGATAGACAGCTCCTGGATTGGGCCGCTGTCGAGCGAGTCGTCGAACTCCGGCAGGGCGGCTCCAAAACCCTCGAGGTCGTCACTGGTGCCGGCAAGCTCGTCCC
>JBKDZQ010000393.1:0-2992 GCA_047971325.1 Parahaliea sp. | reverse complement strand
CGATCTTTACCTTGGGCAGGAAGTCGACCACATATTCCGCCCCCCTGTAGAGCTCTGTGTGCCCCTTCTGGCGCCCGAAGCCCTTGACTTCGGTAACGGTAATGCCTTGCACCCCGATCTCCGACAGCGCCTCGCGCACGTCGTCCAGTTTGAAGGGCTTCACGATAGCCGCGATTAATTTCATGGAACTCTCCCGGTGTTATGGCGGCGCCCCGCGGGCGCCGGGTTTTACAGTAAAATGGCTTGTCTACAGGCTCTTGGAAATCGAGAACACCAGGGTGTCGTCGATCAGGTCGTCGAGGTTGAAGTACTCCTGGTCATCCAGGTCGGTGCCGACCCAGGCCAGGGTCCAGTCCACGCCCAGGTAGCCTGCGGTGACACCCACGGAGTAGTCGACATAGGAGTCGGCGCCGCTGGAGAGATAGCCGCCGTCTTCATCGAGATCGTTGTAACCCACATGCAGGTCCAGCGTGAGGTTCTCCACCAGTGCGTGACTGTATTGGGCGTAGTAGTAGAAGAACTTCTCGGTTTCGCCGTAGTAATCGTCGGAATAGTGCACACCCAGGGTGGCGCCCACGAAGGACACGCTGCCGTAGACTTCCTGGTAGTCGCCCTTGGGATCGTCGTCGCCCGGGTAGTCGTAGTAGGCGTAGCCCACATCCACCCCGACCCCACTAGCGGTTTCCGATGCCCAGCCGGCGTAATAGTCCAGCTCCAGGGTACCGTCGAAACCCTCGCCGTCGGCGGTGCCGAAATCGACGGAAGAGCCCCAGATGCCGACATAGAAGCCGGGCTCGAAGGCAATATCAAAGCCGCCCTGCACCGCAATGTCGTCGTTGGACTGGGATATACCGCGAAAGCGGTAGTCGCTGACCAGCGAAACATTACCCGTGATCTGCTGCGCCATGGCGGAGGCAGTGCCAGTCAGCAGTACCGCGGCAGCGGTCGCGGAAAGCCATTTCTTGCTCAACATGTTCCAGTTCTCCTTGAATGATGGCCCCGGCGGCGTCTGTGATGGTTGGCCCTGCGCTGCTTCGGGGACGTGTGAAACCAGCATCTGCTGCTCAGCACGGGCTGTGCCAGAATTTTTTTATCGCTTTTAAAACATAGGGTTATGCAGAAAATCGGTTTATATCCGGCCATCTCTCGAGAGCCGGCGGGTAGCGGTTTTTGCACCATATACGTGCAACGCCCCCGATCAGTGCACCCAAATGACCTGTGCCCGCAAGACGATTTCCACTAGACTGCACGCAAGGCTCCAGCGACACACAGGTATCGAGCATGGCACTCAAACCCCCGCCCCTTGGCGACGTCATTCAGCAGATGAACGAGCTGGTGGGCGCGAGTGGCCTGCGCAAGGAAGTGGACCGCGGCGTACGCCATCTGGCCAACGCCGCCATGGCACGACTGGACGTCGTCAGCCGGGAGGAATTCGACGCCCAGGCCGAGGTGCTCCAGCGCACCAAGGCGCGAGTGGCGGCCCTGGAAGCGGGGCTGGAAACCCTGGCGCGGGAGTTGGAAGCGCTAGAGCAAGCACAGCCGGAAAAGAACACCTGAACACCGGCGCCGCCAAGCGGCGCGACCTGCTCACGGATGAGCGAAGGAACTGCCAGATGGACCTGTCACTGGTGTACAGCCGGGCCTGCGCGGGCATGGAGGCGCCCCTGGTGCAGGTGGAAACCCACCTCGCCAACGGCCTGCCGGCCTTCAATATCGTCGGCCTGCCGGAAACCGCCGTGCGCGAAGCCAAGGACCGCGTGCGCTGCGCCCTGCTCAACTCCCACTTCCGCTTCCCCGACCGGCGCATTACCGTCAATCTCGCCCCCGCCGACCTGCCAAAGGAGGGCGGCCGCTTCGACCTGGCGATTGCCCTGGGCATTCTCGCCGCCTCCGGCCAGCTCCCGGCGGAGAACCTGGGCGACTACGAATTTCTCGGCGAGTTGGCCCTTGATGGGCGCCTGCGCGCGCCACCCGCCATCATTCCCGCCGCGCTGGCCTGCACCAAAGCGGGGCGCCGACTGGTCACCGCCCCCACCTGCGCCCCCCAGGCCGCGCTGGCACCGGACAGCCAGGTGCTGGCGGCGGCTGACCTGCTGCGCCTGTGCGCCCACCTCAACGGCAATGCGCCACTGGACCCGAGCACTCCCCCCATTCCCACGGCCCCGCCAGCGGATGACACCGACCTGCGCGATGTGATCGGCCAGCCCATGGCCTGTCGCAGCCTGGAAATCGCCGCCAGTGGCAATCACTCCCTGCTCCTGTGCGGTCCACCGGGCACCGGCAAGACCCTGCTGGCCGAGCGTCTGCCCGGCATCCTGCCACCACCCTCCATCGGCGAGGCCCTGACCATTGCCGTCCTGCACAGCTATCGCGAAAGCCACGATGGCCGCGACAGCGGCGGGCACCCGCTGACCCGGCGCCCCTTCCGCCAGCCCCATCACAGCGCCAGCGCCGCGGCCCTTGTGGGCGGCGGCAGCCGGCCACGCCCGGGGGAGGTCTCCCTGGCCCACGGCGGCGTGCTGTTTCTGGACGAGTTGCCGGAATTCAGCCGCCCGGTGCTGGAAACCCTGCGCGAGCCGCTGGAAAGCGGCGAAATCACCCTGTCGCGGGCCAGGCACAGCTTCACCTTCCCGGCCCGCTTCCTGCTGGTAGCCGCCATGAATCCCTGTCCCTGCGGTTATCTCGGCGATCGCGAGCGCGCCTGTCGCTGTACGCCGGACCAGGTCCAGCGCTATCGTCAGCGCATCTCCGGCCCCCTGCTCGACCGGATCGACATGCAACTGGACATGCCCCGTATCGGCGCCGCGACCTTGCTGCGGGGTGAGCCGCGGGGCGAGCCCTCGGCCGTGGTGCGCGAGCGGGTGCTGCGCTGCCGGCAGCACCAGCAGCAACGCCAGGGCTGCAGCAACGATCGCCTGTCCGGTGACGTGCTGATGGCCGCCTGTCACCTCGGCACTCAAGAAATGGCGCTGGTCACCTCCGCCGCAGAGCG
>JBKDZQ010000392.1:0-3328 GCA_047971325.1 Parahaliea sp. | reverse complement strand
GGCCGGGTCCTGAAAGGTGGCCAGGGGGGTGCCCTCGGCGCCGTAGGTGGCCTCGAAGTCCTGGCGGAACAGCTGCATCCGCAATTGCTGGCCCAGCAGGTTGCCGTGCTCGTAGCTCAGGCTGAAGGTGGCCACCTCGTTGCGGGCGCCATCGGCGGGGAGCTCGCCCTTCTCGGCGGAGGTGGGCATGTCCGCGGCCACATCGCCGGCCACCGAGACCCACTGGTGATTGCTCTCGATATCGTAGTAGTTGCCCATGAACTCGATGCGCTGGTCGCCAAAGTTGTAGCCGGCCTTGAGGAAGAAGTCGAACGTCTCCGAATCCATCGTGTCGCCCTGGGTATTGTCGACACCGATCAGCTTGCCGTTGGCATCGTAGGCCATGCCGGCGCTGCGATAGCTGGCGCTGGCAATCACATCGGCGTTGCCGAAAGTGTTGGATACGCTGTAGCTGACACCGTAGCTGGCGCTCTCGCCCACATCCTCGCTCTGGGCGCCGGTGTCGATGCGAATGCTCTGCTCCAGTTCGTCCGAGGGCCGGCGGGTAATCAGGTTGATGATGCCCCCCGCCGCGCCGAGGCCGTGGATGGCATTGGCGCCGTGCAGCACTTCCACCCGTTCGATCACCACCGGGTCGATGGTGTGGCCGTCGCGGCCGCCGCTGCGCAGGGGATTGGACTGGGGGATGCCATCAATCAGGTACAAGGGCTTGCGCCCGCGCAGGGTCTCACCGGCATTGGTCATCTTCTGGCGCGAGGGCGAAAAACTCGGAATCAGGTTGCCCAGCACCGTCGAAATATCATTGTAGACCGCCAGTTGCTGCTCCAGCTCCGCCTTGTTGATCACGGTGACGGTATTGGGAATGGTGCTCAGGGGCTTGGCCACCCGGCTGGAGGTCACCACAATCTCCTCAATCTGCTGCGCTGCCTGGGCGGGGGTCAGTGTCGCGACCATCAGGGCAGCACCGAGGGCGGCGGGTGTGCGGGGAATACTGGGCGTCTTGGGCATTGTTGCGGGTCCTTGTAGCAGGAATTTTGCTGTCGGTACCTGCCGGTATGGCAAGGGGGCCGCATCATATCTTTATCGATAATGCTTATCAATTGCTTCTTTGGCAGTGATTGCTTTTGTTACATCGAACACGGTTGCCGGTGGCTACCGACCTCGTCATGCGCCGGTTTACCTTCCAACAGGGGGTGTATATACTCACAGTCCTGTATATATGAACAGGGTGCCACCATGGAGCAACTGACGCGCCGGCAGCAGCAGGTTCTGGACATCGTTCGCCAGCATATCGGCGACACCGGCTTTCCGCCCACCCGGGCGGATATCGCCCGGGAGCTGGGCTTCAAGTCCGCCAATGCCGCCGAGGAGCACCTCAAGGCGCTGGCGCGCAAGGGCGCCATCGAGATCATCCCCGGTGCCTCCCGCGGCATTCGCCTGCCGCAGCGCCTGGGCATCCCCATCGTCGGCCGGGTGGCGGCGGGCAATCCCATCCTCGCCCAGGAGCACATTGAGGACTACTGCGAACTGCCCCATGCGTTCTTCCGCCCGCGGGCGGACTACTTCCTCACCGTACACGGCGACAGCATGAGCGCAGCGGGCATTCTCGACGGCGACCTGCTGGCAGTACACAGCACGCCGGTGGCAAACAATGGCGATATTGTGGTGGCGCGGGTGGAGGACGAAGTAACGGTAAAACGCCTGCGGCGGGGAAGCAGCAAGCACCTGCTGGAGCTGTTGCCGGAAAACCCGGACTACCAGCCCATCAGGGTCGATTTGCGAGAGCAGGCTTTCGCCATTGAGGGTTTGAGCGTGGGCGTGCTGCGCCGCGGCAGCTGACAGCGACCGGGCGCCCTTGCCGCCCCCTGGCGCCGCTCGGCGACACTGGATTCAGTGCAGCACGCGAGGAGCGGTGTCGCGGATGGCGAGGACACGGCTCTCTTCTTCCATTTCCTCCAGTATCTGGTCCATCTGTTCGTCGTCCATGTCGATGCCCTCGTCCATGGCATCGATGTCCTCCGGGCTCAGTGCTTCCACCCCCTCCGCATCACGGATGGCGGTGACATTGGAGGCCGCCTCAATGCCCGCCTGGATCATGGCGCGGGCGATTTCCAGGGTATTGTCCATCAGGTAGCAACGGGATTCTTCGGAGAACTGGATGCGAAGCAGGGGTTCGGCGTCATCCCCGGCACGCCGCAGGACAATCTCCCCCTCGTCCAGTGCGACAATTTCCAGTACGGATACAGACACTGGGTAACCTCATCTGGCGAAACAGCCCTGCCATTGTAACAGTGGGCCCAACACCACTCAATATTCGTTGAGGGAGTCGCCCATGCGCTGGAAGCAGCGCTCCAGCGCCTCCGCCCAGGCGCCAAAGTCCTCACTGCCACCGCCCCTCACAGCAGCCGGCCTCGCCAGATTGCCCGGGCTGCGCTCCCGCCGGCCCAGCGCCGGCGGCTGCCAGGCCAGCAAATCCGCCAGCCAGCCGGCGGCCTCGAGCTGCTCGAACTCGCGCAGTTCCCCCGCCCGGGCGCGGCCCTCGGCGCAGGGCGGCAACTCCGCCAGCCGCGCCGGTGGCACTGGCGGCTGCTCGTCGGGTGCGGCGATGGCCAGCAAGAACCAGCCATAGGCCCGCTGCAGGTGATCCCGCACGCCCGGGCCGAAAGCGCCGGCCAGAACCGGGGCCGGCACCTGCCCGGCCTGGTCTTCGTCGCGCCAGGCGGCCAGCACCAGCCGCGCCAGGTAGAGATGGTGGTTGGCCAGGCCGCGGGCGGAACTCATGTCTTTTTCGCCCTGGCCTTGGTTTTGGCCTTGGTTTTGGTTTTGGCTTTTGCCCTGGCTTTGGGTGCGGCGGCCTTGCGCGTCGCCGCCTCCGCCTCCCACCTGCCGTTGTTGTAGAACGCCCGCCAGCCGGTCGCCTTGCCGTCGACCTCGGTCATCACGTACTGCTCCTGGGTCTTGCGGCTGTAGCGGATCTGGGCCCGGTTGCCGTCGCCGTCGCGGGTCGGCGCCGAGAACAGGAAACTGTACTTGGGGTCGATCTCCGCCTGGTGGGGCAGCAGCTCGTCGACGAAGGGTGCGCGGGTCTCGCGGTTGCGCGGGAAGCCGCTGGCGGCCAGGAACAGCCCGGCGGCGCCGTCGCGCAGCACGTAGATGTCCTCCACCTTCTCGCAGGCCAGCTCCGGCATCGGCACCGGGTCCATCTTCGGCGGCGCCGGCTCGCCGCTGCGCAGCAACTTGCGGGTATTCTTGCACTCTTCCCCCGTGCAGCCAAAGTACTTGCCGAAGCGACCGTTCTTGAGCTGCATCTGGGCGCCGCACTTGTCGC
>JBKDZQ010000391.1:0-1535 GCA_047971325.1 Parahaliea sp. | reverse complement strand
GCCGCACCTTGAAGACCATCCGCAGCAATCTGGTGTGGGCCTTCGCCTACAACGTCGCTGCCATCCCCTTGGCGGCTTTCGGGCTCTTGAATCCACTGATCGCTGGGTTCGCAATGAGCCTGTCGAGCGTTTTTGTGGTGAGTAACTCCACCCGGCTGCGGAACTTCGACCCTGCTCAACGCACCGCGCGCCCCTGCCCGCCAGAAATCTCGACCGTGCCCCCTAGAAATCTCGAACCTGCCCGGTAAACATCGCATCCAGCAGCGAAACCGTTGTCGGTTGAGGGCCGCGCAGCGGCGTCTCGAAACCAGAATCCACCTCAGCAGTAGATGGGTTTCCACACTGGCCTACGGCCCTACTCAACCAGCAAGCACACCGCAGGTTGAGGAGCCGCAAAGCGGCGTCTCGAAACCAGAAGCTGCCAAGCGAGCGTGGGTTTCGACACGGGCCTACGGCCCGGCTCAACCGACGAGACCACAATCCTGCGAAACTGGGCGGGTTCTGCGCAGCCGGCGGTGTCTCCGCAGTTCGACCAGCAAGACCCGCCACCGACCCGTTCGACCACGAGCTCTGAGGATGCTCGACTCTCGAAATGACCGTCCCGTAGGGTCACGTTCGTGATCAAGTATCTGGGCAGCAAGCGCACTCTGGTGCCCGTGCTCGGCACCATCGCCACCGCCGCCGAGGCCCGCACCGCCGTCGACTTGTTCACTGGGACCACCCGGGTGGCGCAGGAGTTCAAGCGGCGGGGGGTCCATGTCCATGCCAACGATCTCGCGACCTACGCCCTGGTCCTCGCCCAGTGCTTCATCGCCACCGACGCTGAGGCCATCGACCTGGCCACGCTCACAGCTGCCGTCACCGAACTGAACCAGGTGCCGGGCAAACCGGGCTACGTCGCACGCACCTTCGGGGAGGAAGCCCGGTTCATCCATCCCACCAATGGCGCCCGCATCGACGCCATTCGGGACGCTATTGAGGAGCGCTACGCCGGCACCTGGGTCTATCCGTTACTGCTCACCAGCCTCTTGCTCGCAGCAGACCGGGTCGAGTCGACCACCGGGGTGCAAATGGCCTACTTGAAAGATTGGGCTCCCCGCGCGCTGAACCCGTTGGAGCTACGGATTCCGCACCTGATTCCCGGCGCCGGAGTCGCTTCCTGCAGCGATGCTCGCACCCTCGCTGAGCAGCTTCCCGCCACGGACCTGATGTACCTGGATCCGCCGTACAACCAGCACCGCTATTTCACCAACTATCACGTGTGGGAGACCCTCATCCGCTGGGATGCCCCCGAGGCGTACGGTGTGGCCCGCAAGCGGATTGATGCCCGAGCGGCTACCAGCCGCAGCCGGTACAACTCCAAGCGGGAGATGCCCGACGAACTCCGCCGCCTGCTGCAGACCGTCACCGCTCAGCTCGTGGTCGTCTCCTATAACAACGAGGCCTGGGTCGAACCGGCCCAGATGATGCAGGATCTGCGCGCGTGTGGCTTCCCCGATGTCCGGCTGCTGGCCTTTGACGAAATGCAGATCACC
>JBKDZQ010000390.1:0-2006 GCA_047971325.1 Parahaliea sp. | reverse complement strand
GGTCCAACCAGGAAGTGATGTAATGAACACAAAATTCGCGTGATCGCTTCGGCAGCACCTTCATCACCCGCTCGGCATCCCGCGTACTCCCTATCAACAGCACTGCATCGTCCGCAAAGCGGATCAGGCAGGCACTGCCCATGAGGCGAGGTTTAACCACCTGCTCAAACCACTGATCGAAATATGACGGCGTCCCCGAAAATGAATTCTCGATGATGACGCTCGCACGCAAGATCGGCATGAATGTGCCCGCGCTGGAGCTGGTCGATGTCGCCGATATCGGCGGCTTGCCCGAAGATGTCGGGGCGATGCGTGGGCAGGCGCTCGCCATCGAGCGCTTTGACCGCCTCACGGATGGCAGCAGCGTTCATATCGAGGACTTTGCGCAGATATTCGGGATCTACCCGAAGGACAAGTACAAGAAAGCGACTATGGTCAATATCGCAAATGTTGTGGCCGCAGAGAGTGCCGCACCAAGCCTTTTGACGGCTTTGATGAAGAGGAACCCGTTCACCTTGCCGGCAGGGTCGGGCTCGCCAAAGCACTGGTGCTCGATACCGCCAGGGAGACGGGGCTGTGGCGAGTGGACTACCCCGGAGGGGCGGTTGTGCGCCTCGACCGGGAGGGCAATACCGTTTCGGCTGAGTGAGCCCGGGGGCCGAGGGTGAGCCCACAGGGGGGACCCACCCGCTTTATCGGGTGCCTATTCACGGCGTGTCCCGTCAAGCCACGCCCACTCAGGCGCCGGTTCGAGCGCTTAACCAAGTAACCCTGAACTCAGGCCGCCCCCTCCCCGGTGGAAATTGCCCGCCCACGCCACTCGAAATACACCTGCCGCACCGCCTGCGCGCCGTGGTCGAAGTCGTCCCAGTGCTCGGCAAAGCTGCGCCCGGTGGCGGGGTGCAGGGCGTCCGGGGCCAACGCCGCCAGCGGGCGCAGCACAAAGGCGTGGTGGAGGATTTCCGGGCGTGGCAGCAGCACGCCGTCAATGTTACCGCAGAGATCGTCGTAGGTGAGCAGGTCGATGTCGAGCTGGCGAGGGGTATTGCGGGCCGCATCCGGTCGCCGGCCGTGCTCGGTTTCGATGCGGCGCAAGTCGCGGGCCAGCACGGCAACACTGACAGCTGTGTCCAAGCCCACCACCATATTAAAGAAGGGCTGGCCGGCAAAGCCAATGGCCGCGCAGTCGTAGACCGGGGACAGGGCCAGCTTGCCGTACAGGCTCGCCAGGGTATCGAGCCCGGCGGTGAGGTAGCGCTCGCGCTCGATATTGCTGCCAAGGCCGAGGTAGACCCGTGCCATCAGGGCCGCTCCCCGCGCTCGATCACCACCCCCACATCGCGCGCGGCCATCACCGCGCCGGGCTTGCACAGGCGCAGGCGCAGCCAGGGCACGGCGAATTCGGCCCGCAGCAGCTCTGCCACTTCCTCGGCGGCGGTCTCGATGAGCTGGAAGCGGCTGGCGCCGAGAAAGGCGCTGATGCGCTGCGCCACGGCGGCGTAATCCAGGGCCAGGGTGAGGTCATCTCCGGCGGCGGCCGGGTGGTTGTCCCAGGCCAGCTCCAGGTCCAGCAGCAGGGTCTGGCGCACCTGGCGCTCCCAGTCGTGGACGCCAATCACCGTGTCCACGGCCAACTCCCGGATAAACACCGTATCCATCAGGCGGCGCTCCCGGGCGGCTGGAGCTCCGCCATCGACCAGCGCGGGCGCACCGGGGACGCGCTGTCGTCGCGCTGGCCGGCCAGCAGGCGCCGGGCACCGGCGTAGGCGATCATGGCGCCATTGTCGGGACAGAACTCGTTGCGCGGGTAGAACACCCGGGCCCCCTCCCGCTCCATCGACGCCGCCATCTTCCGCTGCAGGTGCCGATTGGCGCTGACCCCGCCGGCCAGCACCAGGGTGTCCACCCCGCACTCCCGTACCGCACGACGGCACTTGATCACCAGGGTGTCCACCACCGCGTCCTCGAAGGCGCGGGCGATATCCGCCCGGGTCTGGCTGTCGGCA
>JBKDZQ010000389.1:0-2416 GCA_047971325.1 Parahaliea sp. | reverse complement strand
TCCGCCAGCAGGCACAACCCCTCTGCCCCGGCCCGGAGGACACACACAGCTCCACTTCACGCAGACCCTCTCCTGCCGACAGCGCCCGCAGTTTGCCCAGCAGGTAGTGGGACAGTTCCTCAATGGTCACGTTGAGCAACGGCAGCACCCGGGTGTCGCTGCGCAGGACGCGCATGTGCTGCCCGTTGAAGCTCACCCGGTAGCTGTCGCCTTCCTCGGCGATCTGCTGGTGGGGAGAGTCGCCGGCCAGCAGCAGGTATTCATCCAGCTCGTCGCAGAGGGCCTTGATACGCCGTTTGTAGACGTTGTAGTCGGCGGCAAAACCGTTCTCGCCCAGCGGTGCCACGATTCGCGCCGACACGCAATAGTTGTGGCCGTGCAGGCGCTCGCGCTCGCTGGCGCTGAAAATCGTGTAGTGCGCCGCGGAGAACTTGTGGCTCTGCTTGTCGATGTAGAGGGTGGCGAGGCGTTCCATCCGGCTGACTCCGATGCTGGAGCCCTATTCTTGCGGCGCGGCCCGCCGATGGCAAGGGCAAGGGAACATGAACCTGAACAGTGCCGCGGGCGAGCGCCATCGCCGCCGGGGCACGCCGCCCCCGCAGCGCACCAAACAGAGGCTGCCTCAGATCTGCCGCGGCTCGACGATCGGCGACACATTGTCCGCCGCGAGGAAGGGTGAATTCTTGTACTTGCCACCGATCATGCCCCTGGCCAGGAAGGGCAGCACCGTCAGCGCATCCCTGAACCCGAGCCCGTCGGAGACGGGAAAGGGCGGTTCCGCTGTCGCGTAGCGGCCAAAGATCCGGCTGCGGACAGGGCCAAGGCGCTCCAGGCAGTCGGGGTCAGCCGCGCGGTAGGCGTTGTGGGGAATGCCGAACCAGGGAAACTTCGCCCGGGTATTGCCCACTGGTGAGTTGCAGCAACGGGTGGACCAGCGGAACAGTCCCCTGGGACTGAGCTGGTTGCAGACCAGGTGTTCCCGCCCCTGAACGATACGCATCTCGCTCGGGTACACCGGGATCACCTCGGTGCCGCCCCAGGTATCAAGAAGCTCCTGCCGGCCGAGTTTTTCCAGGTAGCGCTGGCAGTCGTCGCAGTAGCACATCAGGCGCCCCGGGGAATGTGCCGGGAAATGCGTCAACTCCACTTGAAAGGCACCGCAGTCACATTGTATGTGCATGGTGTATCCGCCTCCTCCTGTCAGCCTGCTGTGGTGTCCCCTGGCCAAACGGTCCGTCTGCCGAAGCCCGCCAAGCGCCCTTCACACACGAGCCGAACCAGTGTAGCAGGCTCCGGTCGCGACTTGTACGACACCGCAGGCCGGCGGAAAACTCCCCGGGCCGCAAGACCTCCTGTATCATGCTCGAAAATTTCCCGACTCCGCGCCCACTGCCCGGCGGCGCCCCCAACAGTGGAACCCAGCCATGAAAACCGCCATTATCACCGGCGCCAGCGTCGGCATTGGCCGAGCCACCGCGGCGCGCTTTCTCGCCGACGGTTTTCAGGTGTTCAATATCGCACGCCGGTCCTGCCCCGAAGCCGGTGTGGTCAACCTGGCCTGCGACCTGTCCCGGGAGGCGGACATCGCGACCGCCTGCGAGCAGGTGCTGGAAGCCGTCGCCGGCAGTGCCAGCGTGGCGCTGATCCACAACGCCAGCCAGATGCGCAAGGATAGCGCCCTCGACTGCAACGACGATAGCCTGCGGGCGGTGCTGGCCACCAACGTACTGGCCATCAACAGCCTCAACCAAGGGCTGCTGAGCCATCTGCCGGCAGGTTCGAGCCTGCTGTATGTGGGCTCCACCCTGTCGGAAAAGGCCGTATCCGGCTCCTTCAGCTACGTGCTCAGCAAGCACGCCCAGCTCGGCATGATGCGTGCCAGCTGCCAGGACCTGATGGGCAGCGGGGTGCACACCGCGCTGGTCTGCCCCGGTTTTACCGATACCGAGATGCTGCGCGCCCATATCGGCAATGACCAGGCCGTAGTGGCCGCGATCTCCGCCATGACCAGCTACAACCGGCTGATCGAACCGGGAGAAATCGCCGAACTGCTGCACTGGGCCCACCACCACCCGGTGATCAACGGCGCCGTGCTGCACGCCAACCTCGGCCAGCGGGAGAGCTGAGGTGGACACACCCGCCGCGGAGCATGCCCGCCAGCCCCCGGCCGCGCTGTCCCCCGTGCTTCAGGAGCGCCGGGAGCGGGTGTTCCTGGTGCTGGCGGGGATATTCCTCTCGGCCATGACCCTGCTCAACGTCATCGGCATCACCCGCTTCATCCAGCTCGGGCCGATGGCGCTGGCAGTGGGTGTACTGCCCTACCCCCTCACCTTCCTCTGCACCGACCTGGTCTGCGAGCTGTATGGCAAGTCCCGGGCCAACTTCCTGGTGAGCGTGGGCCTGGGGCTGAACTTCC
>JBKDZQ010000388.1:0-1988 GCA_047971325.1 Parahaliea sp. | reverse complement strand
CCTACTCCCGGTACGGCTTCTACATCTTCGAGAATGTAATCAGTAAAACCGAGCTCAAAGACATCAAAAAAGACCTGGAGAAGCTCCGCTCCACCTTCCCCGCCAAACCCGGTGCCAAACTAACCGCTGACGGCCAGCCCGCGCTCGGAGCCAACAGCACATCACTGAACCTGATCTGGTCCAAACCCCTCGGAGATCCTCTCGGAGGTAGCGTGAAGGCAAACGGACGACACCCTATCAAACTGTTCGAGCCAGAGGCCAAAGAGGGTGCGCCGGAAGAAGTGCCCTTTCTGTTGGTGGGCTCTCTTCAATACTCGGAAGCCTGCCTGCGCGTTTACGGTCATCCCCAACTGTTGCGCATAGCGGCTTCCATTAACGGTGATGATTTCGTTCCATTCAACGAAGCTGTGTTCATGAAGGATCCGGGCGTTGGCGCGGCCGTATCCTGGCACCAGGATGGCACCACCCACTGGGACAGCGAAGCACTCGATGAGAACATGCACGGCTTCAACTTCATGGCGCAGGTTTATGGCAGCACGCCGGTAAATGGCGTCTGGGTGATACCCGGCACTCATAGAGAGGGCAAGGTGGATATCCGCAAACTTGTCGCCGAATCAGGGAGCGAGCGCCTTGTGGGCGCCGTACCAATGGTCTGTGAACCGGGTGATGTCGTTATCTGCAACCGGCAGATCGTACATGGCTCTTTCCCGAACTCCGGCTTCGAACCACGCGTGACTATTAATTTCGGTTTTCACCGGCTCTCCTCGGTTCTCGGAGTCAAGAGCGCCGGAATGATCAGCGAAGAGGAAGTATACGACGAGGAGATCATTGAAAAACGCTCGCGGACGATCAGTTACGGTATTGATGCCAGGCGGCAACGCTATCCAGACGAAGACAGTTTCCAGTACCAGCCCTTCGTGAAATCCGGCAAGCATTACCCCTGGGATGACAGCGCCAAGTTGGCCATCAAGGACTACAACCTGCACGACTTGAGCATCTGAGACAGCTGCCTGAGACTCGAGGCGGCGACTGAACCCCACCTCGCACTCCTTCAACTTGATATTGCCGTATACAGTCAGCCAGTGACGGCCCAGTGCGAGGCGTTTTCTCAAAAGCATGCCCAAAACACTGCGCGCGGCAAACGCTCTTGGAGCCATGTCGAGCGGTTTTGCCAAATTCCCGAGCGTGGCCTCTCAGAACATCTGATCAGTCAGCTTTTGCGAGTGCCTGAAAATTCTGTATTGCGCGGCCGAGTTGCGAAACTCGGGCTAGAACCGCACCTCGATACCGCGCTCAGCCATATAGGCCTTGGCCTGGGGCACGCTGTATTCACCGAAATGGAAAATACTCGCGGCGAGCACCGCGTCGGCACCGCCTTTGGTGATGCCTTCCACCAAGTGGTCGAGGTTGCCGACCCCGCCAGAGGCGATCACCGGGATATCCACCGCGCTGCTGATGGCTCGGGTCACCCCCAGGTCGAAGCCATTTTTGGTGCCGTCGCGGTCCATGCTGGTGAGCAGGATTTCACCAGCCCCCAAGTCCGCCATTTTCACCGCCCAGGCCACCGCGTCGATGCCAGTGGGCTTGCGGCCACCATGGGTGAAGATTTCCCAGCGCGGGGCGCCGTCCACGTCGTCCACCCGCTTGGCGTCGATGGCCACCACGATGCACTGGGCGCCGAAGCGTTCCGAGGCACGGCGCACCAGTTGCGGATCGACAATGGCCGCAGTGTTGATACTGACCTTGTCGGCGCCGGCGTTGAGCATGGTGCGAATATCGTCCAGCGAGCGAATGCCGCCACCGACGGTGAGGGGAATGAACACCTGTTCGGCGATCTGCTCCACCGTGTGCACGGTGGTGTCGCGGCCCTGGTGGCTGGCGGTAATGTCGAGGAAGATAATTTCGTCGGCGCCCTGCTCATTGTAGCGGCGGGCGATTTCCACCGGGTCGCCGGCGTCGCGAATGCCGACAAAATTCACACCTTTCAC
>JBKDZQ010000387.1:0-2290 GCA_047971325.1 Parahaliea sp. | reverse complement strand
GAACCACACCCCCTTCATCGCCCGGCCGCTGCGCCAGTCGGCATCCTTGGCCTTGCCAAGGCCCACCACGGCGCGGCACTGGGCGCTGACCAGGTCGTCGGCGGTGACGCCGATGGTGCGACCGAGTCGCGCGCACTGACCGACGAGCTGATCGAGAGTGTGAATGGCGCTGGGTCGTCTGATGCGCGGGACGGCCTCCATCTCGGCCTGCGAGGAAAACAGCTTCATGCCAAAAGGCTGGGATCTCAGTTTCAGCAGGTCGGTCAGTGCTTGTGCGATGGCGCTGGTGATCATCTTGTCATCCCCCTGTCGGGCTGTCGTCAATCGCGTTATTAAAGGCAAACGCAGCGGCACTGTCCAATTCGGTCGCGACGCGGGTAGCGCCGGGAACTGGCTCCACTGCGCTGTGGCGCAGCGGCGGTGCGCGGCGATCGCATTGCCGCATTTCAGCCCATCGTTCAAATGCACAGGATAAGTGCTTGACTTTGAAGCTGTATTAAAATTAATTATGCAATGATAAAAACATTGAATCACACGTGCAGCCCGGCAATGCCATATAACCCAAGACCCTGTTTTCCATCAGCTACGTCTTACGGAGAGACCTCATGAGTCTGTTACGAACAATTCCATTTACGCCCCTGGCCACCGCGTTGGCCGCCATTTCGCTGCCTGGTGTTGTCCTGGCGCAGTCGGCCCCTGCTCTGGAAGAGGTGGTAGTGACGGCGCAGAAGCGCGAGCAAAGCCTGCAGGAGGTGCCGGTGGCGGTCAGCGCCTTTGGTTCCGAATCCCTGGAAAACAACGCTGTGCTGAACCTCACCGACCTCAATGCGATGTCGCCCAATGTCATTTTGCAGCCCGCCGGCGCCTTCCCGAACTCGTCGGCCTTTGCCATCCGCGGCATTACCATGCTGGATGTGGAGTCCACCAAGGAGCCGGCGGTTGGGGTGGTCATCGACGGGGTCAATATCGCCCGTAACGTGGGTTCCCTGCTCGATCTGTTTGATGTGGAGCAGGTGGAAGTGCTGCGCGGGCCGCAGGGTACCCTGTATGGCGGGAACAATATTGGCGGCCTGATCAACATTACCAGCAAGCGCCCCAGCGGTGAGCTGGGGGGCGCCATCAAGGTGACGGCGGGTGACTACGGCCTGCGGAGCGCCCAGGCCTATCTCGACACCCCCACCTTTGGCGAGCACTGGAGCGCCAAGGTGTCTCTTGGTGCGCGCAGCTACGACGGGGTGTTCGAAAACCCGGTGAGCGGCTCGGACGATCTCGCCAAGGAGGATGTGCAAACCTATCGCGCCACGCTGCACTACGACAACGATGAAAATATCAATGCCACCCTGATCGTCGATCATGTCAAGGAGGACAACGGCGGCGGCCCGATGGCTAACGTCAGCCTGCCGGGCATGACTTTCGCACCGGGCGGCTTCCTGGTCGCCCCCGGCGATGTCAGCAGCAACCCCCATAAGGTGCCCACCGACGCCGACCTGTTTTCCGAACTGGATACCACGGGGGTGACACTGGAGGCCAACCTGGACCTCGACTACGGCACCTTCACCTCCATTACCGGCTGGCGCAGCACCGACAACAAAACACTGTCCGACTTCGACGGCTCGGCGGCCCGCCTGTTCAATACCCTGCGCGATACCAGCCACGAGCAGTGGTCGCAGGAATTGCGCTTCACCAGTGACCTCGACGGCAAGCTCAACTACGTTGCCGGGGTGTATTACACCTGGCAGGAATTCGAGAAGGACGAAGTGGATGACATCTTTCCTTTCTTCGTGCACGACATCATCAATCAGCAGCAGGAATCCACCACCGCCGCGGCCTTCGTGCAGGCCGATTACGAGCTGACCGAGCGCCAGACGCTGACCTTCGGCGGGCGTTACTCCCGGGTGGAAAAAGACTATGAATTCGTATCCAGTGCGGTGGCTCACACCACGGCGGATGACGGCTGGGACAATGTCAGTGGCAAACTGGCCTGGAACTTCCAGTACGACGACGACATCATGTACTACGCCAGCTGGACCCAGGGTTTTCGCAGCGGCGGATACACCGGGCGGCCCAATATCCCGGAGCTGGTGGGTATCCCCACCGATGACGAGACCGTGGATTCCTATGAACTCGGCCTCAAGAGCTACTGGCTGGATCGGCGCCTGCGCCTGAACCTGGCGGCGTTCTACAACGACTACAGCGATTTGCAGGTGGCGACCCAGGTGTTCCTGGAGTCGGTCAACCGCTTCACCACCGTGGATGGCAACGTGGGCGGGGCCGATATCTATGGCCTGGA
>JBKDZQ010000386.1:0-3120 GCA_047971325.1 Parahaliea sp. | reverse complement strand
GCGACTGGGCGTCGTCGGCCAGGGTGTGGGCCACACCGAGGTAGACCAGGCGGGCCTCCTCGCGGCCGTAGATAACCTCCACCGGGCTGCCCAGCAGCTCCCGGGCAGGACGGGTGAAATCGCGGCGGTTGTGGGCGACGCGCAGGGTCTGGGTGGCAACGATGCGGGTGCGCTCCGGCTCCACGGTCGCCAGCAACTGGCCGAAGCGGGCCAGACAGTCCAGGCCGCGGTCGATAGCCTCCTGGCTGAGCTGGTGGTCCTGCAGGCCGGCGCCCAGCTGGACTTTTTCCGCCAGCGCCTCCACCGGGCGAATTTCACCGTGTTCAAGGCGGGCCACCAGCAGGTGGAAGGAGTTGCTGCCGAGGTCTACTGCCGCCAGCAGGCTCCCGTCGGGAAGGGCCTGGGGGTGGTCATTGGGGTCGGTATCGATATCCTGTGCCAAGGCCGGCGGTTTCCCTGTGGCTGAGTTCGGGGTGGCAATGGTAGCGGATGACCCGGCCCGCGCCTACCGCCAGCGGCGATTAATTGCGCCGCCGGAGCACCCGTGACAGGGCGATGACAGCTGCGCCTCATGGGGTGACTACCACCCGCGGCGTGCGCGATGGCATGCGGGTGAGCAACTCGTAACCGATGGTGCCGGCGTGCTCCGCCACTTCCGCCACAGGCAGGCCACGCCCCCACAGGACCACTGGATCGCCGACCCTTGTCGATGGCAGGTCGGTGACGTCCACGGTGATCATGTCCATGGATACGCGACCGGCCAGCGTCGCGCGCTGGCCGTTGACCAGCACCGGGGTGCCATTGGCGGCGCTGCGCGGATAGCCATCGCCGTAGCCGATGGTCACGGTGGCGATGCGCGAGGGCCGGGCGGCGACCCAGCCGCCGCCGTAGCCCACTGTTTCACCCACCGCCACCTCGCGCAGCGAGATCACCGCCGAGCACAGTGTCATCACCGGTTGCAGGCGGGCAGCGTTGGTCTGTGGCGTGGTGCCGAAGGGGGAGTTGCCCCACAGCATGTAGCCGGCGCGCACCCAGTCATAATGGGCGGCGGGCCAGGCCAGGATGGCCGGTGAGTTGGCGCAACTGCGCGGCGCCGCCAGACCGGCGGTAGCTGTGTTGAAGCGTTCCAGTTGTTGTGCGGTACAGACCTCGGCCGGTTCGTCGGCCCGGGCCAGGTGAGTGAACAGCACCGGTGCGCCGGCGCTGTTGTGGCAGTGGCTTAGGCGCTGGAAAAAAGCGGTGGCCTGCTCTGGCGCGACGCCCAGGCGGCGCATGCCGGTGTCGATTTTCAGCCAGTACTGCAGGGGCTCATGCTGCTTTGCCTGTTCCACCCATTCCAGTTGGCATGTATTGCCGATGGCAACCCACAAGCGCTGGCGGGCGGCGATTGCCAGCTCGCCGGGCTCGAACACGCCCTCCAGCAGCAGGATGGGTGCGCTGATGCCCGCATCGCGCAACTCCAGGGCTTCCTCCAGACAGGCCACGGCCAGGGCGTCGACCTGCGGCTCCAGCGCCCGCGCCATGGTCACGGCGCCGTGTCCGTAGGCGTTAGCCTTGACCACGGCCATCATCCGTGAGCGCGGGGCGAGCTCGCGTACCAGCGTGGCGTTGTGATGCAGCGCGGCGAGATCCAGTCGGGCCTGGCTGGGGCGGCTCATCAGTAGTCGTAGCGGTGCTGGCTGAACAGGGTCTGGGCCGCCAGCCACACATCGCCGGGCTTGCCGTCACCGACCTGCACGCCGTCCACCGACACCACCGGTGCCACCTCCTTGCTGGAGGAGCTCAGCCACACCTCGTCGGCCGCGCGCAGCTCGTCCAGGGTCACCACCCGCTCCTCCACCGGGATGGAGCCGTCCTTGCGCAGCATGTCCAGCAGCATCAGGCGGGTGATGCCCGGCAGCTTCTGGTGGTCCAGGTCGGGGGTGGCGATGATGCCGTTTTTGATCACGAAGACGTTGCAGGCGGCGGCCTCGGTGAGTTCACCCAGGGCGTTGTAGAGAACGGTCTCGTTGTCACCGCGGGCATGGCCGTACTGGTAGTGCATGACATTGCCCAGCAGGGCGGTGGACTTGATATTGCAGCGCCGCCAGCGCAAATCCTCGGTGGTGGAGACCCGGTAACAACTGGCGCTGGCCTTGTCGGCCACTGGCGCCGCTGGAATCTCGAAGACAAAGGCGTAGCGGGTGGGGGTGATGCCCGAGGGGTAGGCGTGGTTGCGACCGCTGTCGGCTCCGCGGCTGACGTGGAAGTAGATGCCCAGGTTGCCGCCGCCGTTGCGCTCGATCAGTTGGCCGGCGATGTCGCGCCATTTGGCCTGATCGATTTGCAGGCGGATTTCCAGGGCGTTCAGGCCGTCCTGCATGCGCTGCATGTGGGGGCCAAAGCCCACCAGCCGGCCGCCGTAGGAGGGGATCACCTCGTAGATGCCGTCGCCGAACAGGAAGCCGCGGTCCATCGGGGAAATGCGGGCTTCCGCCATCGGCAGATAGTCGCCGTTCAGGTATACGATACTCATCGATGAAGTCCTGTTGTGGAGAGTGGCAGTTGGGGTCGATAGTTGGGATCGATCCTCGCAATGAAAAAAAACGCTGTCACGGTGCCGGCTCGAAACCACTCAGCCGGCGCAATGCGGCGATCACCGACAGGCCCTCGCCGGCGGGCAGGCCGTCCTCGGTCAGGGTGTTTTCCCGGGTGACGCCGTCCACGCTGCCCCGGGTCGATAGGTATTCGAGCAGGGTTGCCGGGTCCACTTCGGCCAGGAGGTCGCGCCCGGCCCACAGGCCGAGGAAGGCGATCAGGCCATAGGCGCCCCAGTTGGAGACGTCGGCCACCAGTAGTTCGTCGCAGCTGGTGGTTGCGCCGCGGATGTCCAGGGTGGCGATGGTGGCGGCGATCTTGCCCATGCCGATCTCGTTGCCGCCATCGCCGATGGCGATGGTCGGGCACTGGGCAAGTTCCAGGAAGGGATCGAACACGCCGCAGCGGGCGCTGATGTCCTCGCCGCGCATATTGTAGTAACGGCCGTCGGCGCTGCGTCCGGGCCGCTCGATCGACACCACTGCCACCGGCTGCCGTTGCGCCAGTACCTTTGCGGCCAGCGACTGCGCCGCTGCCAGGTCG
>JBKDZQ010000385.1:0-2627 GCA_047971325.1 Parahaliea sp. | reverse complement strand
TGGCATTCCAGAGGGCCCCCTGGCGGGCAAAGGAGCGGTGACTGCTGGCAATGGCCAGCTCAAAGCCCTGCGCCCGGGCATCGCGCTGCAGCGCCTGCCAGGACTCGACCGCAGCGGGATGCAGGTGGTGCCCGCCGGGCAGGGCGACCAGGTGACTGCCGTCGACCCCGGTCAGTTGCTCGATACTCAAACTCGACAAATGCTCGACCTCAAAAAACGTGCGGTGGTGCGCCCGGCGAAGGCCGCGGCCCCTGCCTATCCTAACGCATCCCGGCTGAAAGGCAGACGCTCGGCCAGGCACAGTTCAGCCGGGCTCACCCGGGCGGCAAAAGCCAGCACCTCCAGGCCGCCGTCCATCGCCTCCCCCAGCGCCTGGCGGTATTGCGGGTCGACATCCCCGGCGACACAGACCCGGCTCACCCCGCTGTGGAACACGCAGAACAGCAGCACGGCCCGGGTGCGCCGGTCGATCACCCCCTGCAGCTCGCGGATGTGGCGGCGACCGCGCTCACTGACGGCATCCGGGAAAGCACCCCAGCCGCCCTCGCGGCACAGGGTCACGCATTTCACCTCGACGAACACCCGACCGGCTGCTCCCTCCAGCAGTAGGTCGGCGCGGCTTTTCTCTCCGTACTTCACTTCGCTGCGGGTGACCGGATAATCGGCGAATCCCGCTACCTGCCCCTGCTCGAAGCCCTCCCGCACCACCTTGTTGGCGCGTGCCGAGTGGATGCAGGCCAAACCCGAAAGTGTCTGCACCAGCTCCCAGGTGTGGGCGTACTTGCGGGTTTTCACATCGCTGACCGACAGCCACACCGGCGCCCCCTCCGGCATGCAGCCGGTCATAGCCCCGGTATTGGGGCAGTGGGCGGTGATGAGCTCGCCCCCCGCCAGCTCCACGTCGGCCAGGAAGCGCTGGTAGCGCCGCAGCAGGCGCCCCTGCACCAGTGCACCGAACTTCACCGCAAGCCCTTCGCCGGCAACACCCGGGCCAGGCGCTCCACCGCCCGCTCCAGACGGTCGAGGCCGGTGGTGTAGGAAAAACGCACATGTTCGCCGGCCCGGTGCTGGCCGAAGTCCAGCCCCGGGGTCAGCGCCAGGCCATGCTGCTCCAGCAACTCCAGGCAGAAGGACTGGCTGTCGTCGGTGAAGCGGGCGGCGTTGGCGTAGATATAGAAGGCACCCTGGGGCGTGCAGGGCACCTCAAAACCCAGCTCGGTGAGAGCCGGCAACAGGAAGTCCCGGCGGCGGTGAAACTGCTCGCGCCGCTCGTCGAGCAGCGCGCGGGTGGCGGGCGCAAAACAGGCCAGGGCCGCGTGCTGGGCCATGGTCGACAGGGAGATGAACAGGTTCTGGGCGAGCTTTTCCAGCTCCGGCACTGCGGCCTCGGGAGCCACCAGCCAGCCCAGCCGCCAGCCGGTCATGCCGAAGTATTTGGAGAAGCTGTTGATGACAAAGGCCTCCGGCTCCACCTCCAGCACCGAGGGCGTGGCCACATCGTAGCCCAGACCGTGGTAGAGCTCGTCCACCAGCAGGTAGCCGCCGCGCTCGCGCAGCGCCCGCGCCAGCGCCGCCAATTCCTCCCGCGACAACACACTGCCGGTGGGGTTGGCGGGGGAGGCCAGCAGGGCGCCGGCGGTCTGCGCCTGCCAGTGTTCGGCGACCAGTTCCGGGGTGAGCTGGTAACGGGTTTGCGGCCCGGCGGGCACCAGCTGGCCGCGAGCCTCCACCAGACGCAGGAAGTGGCGATTGCAGGGATAGCCCGGGTCGCTCATCAACAGCGACTCGCCGGGATTCAGCAACAGCGCCGACAGCAGCAGCAGGGCCCCCGAGGCACCGGGCGTCACCACGATGCGCGTCGGCGGGATGTCGAGGCCGTACTCCTGCTGGTAGTGACGCGACAGGGCCTCCCGCAGAGCGGGGATGCCGACGGGCTGGGAGTAGTGGGTGGCGCCGGCGGCCAGGGCCGCGCGCCCCGCCTCGACAATCGGCGCGGCGGTGGCGAAGTCCGGCTCGCCCACCGCCATGTGTATAATGTCGCGACCGGCGTTGTGCAGTTCCGTGGCCCGGGTGAGGATCTCCACCACGCGGAAGGGCTCGATATCACGCACCCTGGCGGCGCTGCCACGGCGGTTGAAAATAGAGGCCATGCACATTCCTCACACTCAAGGGCGGACCATTCTAACAGTGTGCCACACAGCGCCAACACAGAACCGGTCAAGACCAAACTTTTTCTGGTGCCTCTGCTGGATATCTGGTAGCTTCTCCGCGCTTGGAAGCTGCGCTATCGAAATTGCGCGCTTTCACTGAAACTCAGTGACGGATTCACACTGCCGTATGGGACGTTAGCCATGCCAAAAGCAGCGCAAAAAAACCCTTCGAACACCACCCAGAAACCCGGGTCTTCCTCCGAGTTCAAGAGCTTTGAGCCCTACCAGCCCAAGCGTGGCGAAGAGTACATGAACGAGAAGCAGCGGGATCATTTCCGCGCTATTTTGCGGAACTGGAAAGCCAATCTCATGCAGGAGGTGGACCGCACCGTTACCCACATGAAGGACGAGGCGGCCAACTTCCCCGACCCGGCAGACCGCGCCACCCAGGAAGAGGAATTCAGCCTGGAGCTGCGC
>JBKDZQ010000384.1:0-2126 GCA_047971325.1 Parahaliea sp. | reverse complement strand
GCCGCTAGGCCACCTGGCGCCGCCCCAGGGCAATATCCAGTGATTCGGAAACACGACGACTGCTCTGCGCGCCCTAGCCCCGCGGTTCAAGGGCGGCCAGCAGGTAGTCCTGGTACTCTTTCGCCGCGCCGTCACTTGCCACCCTGGCACGCTGCAGGCCCTGGGCCACATCCGGCGGCACCTCTGACAGGCCCGCTGCCACCCGCAGGGCGCCACCATAGTAGGTGATCGCCGAGCGTCGCCGGCCGAGCCGGTCCAGGTGGTCAGCCTTGAACAGCAGCGCCCGCAGGTTGCGCGGCTCCCGCTCCAGCGCCTGGTCAACCGCGGTCATTGCCCCCTCGGCCTGCCCCAGATTGACGCGGGCGAAGGCCAGCGCCAGGTAAGTGGTGGCATCGGCACTGCCGCTGTGCAGCAGCCGCTCGAAGGCCGCTGCTGCCGCGGCCCCGTCCCCGGCCCTGAGGGCCGCCAGCCCCTGCTGCATGAGTTGCTGGTGCCGGCTCACAGCGGCATACCCTCCCTGCACTGAATTGCTTGCCCGCGGCGCAGGCGTAGCGCTGCCGGGGGCGCACTCACGCGCGACGGGGTGACGATGGCTGGCGACATGGATGGCCCCCTGTTATGGCAGTAGCGGCTTGTTAACTGAAGGCCGGGGGCTTTGGCCGCTTGTGCTCCTTCTATTTTATATTGACGTCCTCGATCCGGTCCCTGTCGCCGATACTGCAGGGCGAGACACGCCGTAAACCCGTCCCTGGGTGCTCGATCGCGACATCCCTGTCGCTAACGGTCTCGCCCTGCAGTATCGGCGACAGAGCCCTCGCATCGGAGATACCTCTGGCCACATACGGCAGTATCAAGTTGAAGGAGTACTAGTGCTCGTGCAGCAACTCCAGCTTGCGGTTGTAGCGGGCCAGGGCATCGCCGCTGGCCAGTTCGGCGGCCCGCCGGAAGTTGCTTTCGGCCAGCCACTTGTCTCACTGTTGAAGGTACACCAGCCCCAGCAGGCGATAGAACGCATGATCCCGGCTGTCGGAGCGCTGCAGCGCGTTGCGCAGCAGACGCTCGGCTTGGTCATAGTCCGCCTCCGCGTAGGCCGCCTCTGCCCGCTGCAGCAGATAATAGGGATTGCGGCCGCGAAACAGTTCCACCTGATCGCGGTGGTAACGCGCCAGCTCCGGCTGGCCGCGATGTTCGTAGTAGCGGGCGAGGTTGCTGTGGGCGGTGGAGTCGCGGCCGATTTTTATCGCCTGCAGATAGGCCGATTCCGCCGCCTCTCCCGCCCCGATGCGGCGATAGAGCGTGCCCAGGTTGGTCCAGAAATAGCCGGTGGCGGGGCGCAGCGCGATGGCCTTGCGGAAGCTGTCGAGGGCGCGGCCAGGATCGTCCTCGGCCATCCAGTGCACACCCATGTTGTTGTAGTAGCGGGCCAGGGCCTCGCGGTCGGACAGCACATGGCGGCGGAAGGCGGTGTCGTAGTCCTCGAGATTGAAATCCACCACCTGCTGGTGACCCGACAGGTCGACCAGGGCGTTGATGTGCAGGTTGAACATCCAGGTGTCGCCCTGGGCGGCCCAGGTCGGCGGCACCTCCACCTCCTGGAAGCGCGCCTTGACCCCCGCCTCCCGCGCCAGCGCCACGAATAGGTTGGTAAAGGACATGCAGTTGCCTTCGCGGCGGCGGAAGGCCTCCTGCGCGGTGTAGGTCTTGAAGTTGTTGTAGCTCAGGCGCAGGCCGTCGTCGAGGATGGCTGCCAGCAACAGCTCCACCTTGCGCCGGTCGCCAAGCCCCGGCGGCACGTGCTGGCGCACGAAGGCGCGCATGTCATCGTTGACCGCAAGGATATCCACCGCCGGCACCGCTACCGGCTGCAGACCGAAACGCTCGCCCTGCAACAGTTCCTCGGGTGAGTAGCGGGAGTTGTTGGCGGCGGGGGGCAGGGCGCTGCAGGCACCGAGCGCCAGCAGCGCGAACAGTGTTATCAGGGCGGGAAAGCGGCGGGGGTGCGGCATTGTCTTGCCTCCCAATTCCCTGGGACTCGCTTGACCCTGTTTTGTGTTAGACCGCCGGGTCGTGCGGCCTCCCTGTCGGGATTCTCTCAAACCCTTCATTGCGCTGTATAGCCGCCGGTC
>JBKDZQ010000383.1:0-7620 GCA_047971325.1 Parahaliea sp. | reverse complement strand
CCGCGCGGCTTGCGCTGCTCTTTGTTGCTTCTGGGTCTGCTGGTGCTGGCCGGCCCCTTACTGGCAGACCCGGCCAGCGGTTCGTTGCGACCGGACCTGCGTCTGCTGATCGATATTTCCGGCAGCATGAAGCAGTCCGACCCGGATAACCTGCGGGGTCCGGCGCTGGAGCTGATTGTGCGATTGCTGCCTGACGGTGCGCGGGCCGGCGTATGGATTTTTGGCGAACAGGCTCAGGTGCTGGTGCCTCACGGCGAAGTGAATGCCGCCTGGCGTGAGCAGGCCCGGGCGGCGGTGGCGGCCATCGATAACTCCGGCCAGCGCACCCATATCCCCGCCGCCCTGGCCGCGGCCACCTACGATCTGGGCAGCATGGACCCCAGCTATCGCACCAGTATCGTGCTGCTGACCGACGGCAAAGTGGATGTGTCGGCATCCCCCATGGCCAATGCCGCCGCCGCCCGCAAGTTGCTGGTGGAGGTTGCCCCGCAATTGGGGGAGACTGGCATTTCGGTGCACACCATCGCCCTGTCGGACGAGGCGGACTGGACCTTTTTGCGCAGCCTGGCCGAGGAGACCGGCGGTATCGCCGAAAAGGCCGACAGCCCCGACGCCCTGACCGGCATTTTTGTGCAGTCCCTGGAGATGGTGGCCCCCGCCGCCCGGGTGCCGCTGGACGAGAGCCGTCGCTTCACTATCGACGGCAGTGTGGAGGAATTCACCGCCCTGCTGTTTCTGAACGGGGCCGCCGGGGCCGACATGGCTCTGGTGGGACCGGAGGGGGAGCGCCTGCCCAAGGGCAGCAACAGCGATACCGTGGACTGGTTTGTCAGCGAGCGCTTCGCCCTGGTGACCATCAAGTCGCCGCAGCCCGGCACCTGGGTCCTGGTGGCGCCGGAGGGGGCCAGGGTGCGGGTGACGGTCATCGCCGACCTGCAACTGGAAGTGGACCCGCTGCCCAACAGCATGCCGGCGGGCCGGGTGAGTGAACTCGGCCTGCGCCTGCGCGATGGCGACAGTGTGATCCGCGACCCGGAGCTGTTGCGCCTGTTCCCCTTGAGTCTGGAGATCAGCGGGCCTCACGACTACCACCGGGTGATCGATATCTCCGCCGACGCCCCCCTGCCGGAAACCGGCGAGTACCGGGTGACCGTGCCCGCCTTCGAGCGCGGCGGGCGCTACCGCCTGCTGGCCCGGGTGGCGGGCGAGACCGTGCAGCGCGAGCTGCCGATGTATGTGGAGGTGGCCGCATCACCGGCCGAATCGAGCATCAGTTCGCGCCCGGCGCAATTGCCCGACGCCAGCCTCGCCACCCCCATGCTGGTGCTGGGCGCAGTGCTGGCCGCCATTGCCATTATTTCCTACGGAATTTCCCGCCGCCGGCGCTGGCGCCGGCTGCAACTGTGGCAGCGCCGCTTCAGCGAGGCCGCCGACAGTCCCGAGGCGCCGCTGGTGGAGGGCCTGCGCGCCGAGGACGAGCAACACCGCTAGCGGCGGCGCAAGCCTTTTGGGCGCCGCCGCTTGCCATGCTCCCGGCGGCTCGCTACCCTTGTGCGCTTTGCCTGATGTGGATGATGAAATGACGACCCAATTCGAGGGGACAGAACGCTACGGTGCCACCGAGGACCTGCGCATGGCGGTCAATGCCGCCGTCACCCTGCAGCGCCCGCTGCTGATCAAGGGCGAGCCCGGCACCGGCAAGACCATGCTGGCGGAGGAGGTGGCCCAGGCCCTGGGCAAGCGCCTGATCCCGTGGCACATCAAGTCCACCACCAAGGCCCAGCAGGGCCTGTACGAATACGACGCCGTGTCCCGCCTGCGCGACTCCCAGCTCGGCGACGAGAAGGTCTACGACATCGGCAACTACATCAAGAAGGGCAAGCTGTGGGAGGCCTTCGAGGCCGACGAGCAGGTGGTGCTGCTGATCGACGAGGTGGACAAGGCCGATATCGAGTTCCCCAACGACCTGCTGGTGGAGCTGGACCGTATGGAGTTCTTCGTCTACGAGACCGGCGAGACGGTGAAGGCCCGGCACCGCCCGATTATCGTCATTACCTCCAACAACGAAATGGAACTGCCGGACGCCTTCCTGCGCCGCTGTTTCTTCCACTTCATCAATTTCCCCGACCGCGACACCATGCGCCAGATCGTGGATGTGCACTACCCCGGCATCGCCCAGGAGCTGGTGCAGGAAGCGCTGGAGGTGTTCTTCGAGCTGCGCGGGATTCCCGGCCTGAAGAAAAAGCCCTCCACCTCCGAGCTGATCGACTGGTTGAAGCTGCTGATGGCCGACGATATCCCCGACGAACTGCTGAAGGAGCGCGACCACAGCAAGGCCATTCCGCCGCTCTACGGCGCGCTGCTGAAAAACGAACAGGACGTGCACCTGCTGGAGCGCCTGGCCTTCATGCACCGGCGGGAGAGCCGCTAGCCGGGCCCGGGTCACATGCTCATCAATTTCTTTCACGGCCTGCGCGACGCCGGCGTCCCGGTCACCACCCGCGAGCTGCTCGACCTGATGGAGGGTTTGAAGCAGCACCTGGCTTTTGGCAGTGTGGATGAATTCTACTACTTCAGCCGCACCTGCATGGTGAAGGATGAAAAGTACTTCGACCGTTTCGACCGCGCTTTCGGCCTGCATTTTCGCGACCTGGAACAGCTCGACGACCTCATTGAGGCATTGATTCCCGACGACTGGCTGCGCAGCGAGTTCATCAAGCACCTGTCGGAGGAGGAGAAGGCCAGGATCGAATCCCTCGGTGGGCTGGAAAAGCTGATCGAGGAATTCAAGAAGCGTCTGGAAGAGCAGAAGGAGCGCCACGCCGGTGGCAGCAAGTGGATCGGCACCGGCGGCACCTCACCCTTCGGTCAGCAGGGCTATCATCCGCAGGGCATCCGCGTGGGCCCCAAGGGTGGCAATCGCAAGGCGGTGAAGGTCTGGGACCGCCGCGACTTCAAGAACCTCGACGACAGTGTGGAACTGGGCACCCGCAACATCAAGATCGCCCTGCGCCGCCTGCGCAAGTTCGCCCGCACCGGCGCCGCCGAGGAACTGGACCTGGACGACACCATTCGCTCCACTGCCCGCAACGCCGGCCTGCTGGACCTGAAGATGGTGCCGGAGCGCCACAACGCGGTGAAGGTGCTGCTGTTCTTCGACGTGGGTGGCTCCATGGACCCCCATGTGAAGGTGTGCGAGGAACTGTTTTCCGCCGCGCGCACCGAGTTCAAGCACATGGAGTATTTTTACTTTCACAACTTCATCTACGAAAGCGTGTGGCGCAACAATATCCGCCGCCACAACGAGCGCACCCCGCTGCTGGATGTGCTGCACAAGTACAGCCACGACTACAAGGTGGTGTTCGTGGGCGACGCCGCCATGTCGCCCTACGAGATTGTCCAGCCCGGCGGTTCGGTGGAGCACTGGAACGAGGAGTCCGGCGAGGCGTGGATGCGCCGCCTGCGCCGGACCTATGAAAAAGTCATCTGGATCAACCCGGTGCCGGAGGAGGAGTGGGAGTGGACCCAGTCCACAGCCATCGCCTGCCAGCTCATGGAAGGTCACATGTATCCGCTGACCCTCAAGGGGCTGGAGGAGGGTATGGGGTATCTTTCCAAATAGGTTGCGGCTGCAGTGGTCTTCAGAATTTCATCTGCTGCGCATAGGCAATCAGGCTGGCTGTAACCGCCACATTCAGCGACTCCACGCCGTTGCGCATGGGGATGGACAGCGAGCGGCTGGCGGTGTTCTGCACTGCCGCTGACACCCCTTCAGTCTCGTTGCCCAGCACATAGACACAGCTTCCCCCGGGCTGAAATGCAAACAGCGACTGGCTGGCACCGGCCGCCAGTGTGCAGACTTCAAAGCCGCGCTCGCGACAATCCCGCAGCGCCGGGGGCAGCGCGTCGCACAGCAGCAGCGGGGCGCGGTACAGGGTACCGGCGCTGGCCTTGATCACCAGCGGGCCGAGGGCGGCGTTGCCGCGGCGCGCGTAGAGAATGCCGTCGATATCGCCGGCGGCGGCGGAGCGGATGATCATGCCCAGGTTCTGGGGGTTGCTGATGCCGTCCAGGGCCAGCAGGCGGGCCCGGGCCGGCAGCTGGCCCAGTGCCTCGGCGAGTCGCCGGAAAGCGGGGCAGTGCACGTCCACGGCCACACCCTGGTCCTGGCGGCCGTTGCGGGAAATGCGCGACAGCGCCTGTCGATCGTGAACTTTCACGGCAACGCCGCGCTGCAGGGCCAGTTCGCGAATCTCGCGGACGATGCCCTGATCCCGATTGCTGTCCGCCAGGTGCAGGGCCTGGCATTGCAGGGCCGGGTTGCGCAGTACCTCCAGCACCGGTTTGCGACCGTAGACGGTCAGCAGGCGTTCAAACTGGGCCTTGCGCTCGCGATAGGCGGCGCTGTCGGTGCCGCTGGTCACTGTTTGACTGAGACCTTGTCCATGGCCAGCGCGGTGAGGCGGTTGGCGGACTCCTTCATGCGTCCGGCGATGTCTTCGATCTGGGCGCCGGTGATGGGATTTTCGATGGAGCCGGCAACGAAGCACATGACCGGCACATCGCGGTACACAAAGACCGGCACCGCGATGCTGCCTACGTCGTAGCGTACCTTGGGATCGATGCGGTCTAAGTGGTAGTGTTCGTTACAGATGGCGCGCTGGTATGTGTTGGCGGCGACCTCGAGTTCCGTCAGGCTCCAGCTCTGGTGGATGCGCGACAGCTCGGCGGTGAGCGCTTCCTCGGCCCGGGTCTTCAGGGTGACCTCGAAGCCGCGGGCGCGAATGGCGATGACCGACACCCGCAGCTTCTGGTCCAGGCGTTCGTTATAGCCACCGTTGGCCTCGTGGGCGCGGGTCAGCCAGGACTCCAACGCCTTGGCCGGGGAAAAGGCGGTAAAACAGGCAGCGACCGGGGCGGTGTTTGGCAGCCGCAGACCAATCTGGAAAGCATCGATCAGCGGTGAGGCCTGGCCGTACAGGGCCAGCAGGACCATGTGCAGCTTGGAGCGGGCGGTTACCGCGAACCCCAGCCTGAGGTCGTTCTGCAGGCTCTCCAGTTCCGGGCGGGCGTATTCCAGCACCGGGAACTGGGCGAAGGCGGCGTTGCCGGCGGCGATGATCGACGGCCCCAGGCGATAGGCCTTGGTTTTGGGATGCTGGACCAGGAAGCCGTAGTTGGCCATGGTGGTGAGGATGGCGTGGCAGGTGGCCTTGTTCAGGTTCAGGCGGCGGGTCATTTCCGTCAAGCCAAAGGCCTGGTGCGGGTTGGCCATCAACAGATCCAGAATGGCCAGTGCTCGCGCCGTTGGCTGCGAAAAAAGCGCCACACCAATACCCCCGATATTTATTTGATTTGCAGACTGGCGAATTCTACATGATTCTATAAATAGCCGTCAGTTGCCCGAAACAGAGCGGCAACGCAATGACCAAGGACAAAAAAATGGAACTATTGGGCACCCCGGCCTGCCACCTGTGCGAGCTTGCGGAGGCACTGCTGGAGGCCTGTGTACAGGCCGGTTACCCCCTGGCCTACACCAAGGTGGACATCGCCTGTGACGATGTCCTGTTCGCCCGCTACGGCCTGTCCATCCCGGTGCTGCGCGATGGCGCGCGCGAGCTGCACTGGCCCTTTGGCCCCCGGGAGCTGGTGGCCTTTTGCGAGGCCGCCTGAGCAGCGCTCAGGCGGTGTGACCCACCCGCACCGCCAGCACGTCGCAGGTGGCGCCGTGCAGCACGCCATTGGCGGTCGAACCCATCAGCAGGGCCAGACCGTAGCGCCCGTGGCTGCCCACCACGATCAGGTCAGCGCCGATATGCTCGGCGGTGCTGTGAATTTCCACCTCCGGGCGACCGAGCACAATGTGCTGGTGATCGGTGGCGATACCCTGGCTGGCCCCGAAATTGCCGAGCTGGCTGGTGGCCTGCTGGCGGATTTCGTCCTGGATACTGGAAAAATCCATGGGGATGTCGCCGCCATAGGCGAAACTCAAGGGCTCGATGACATGGATCATGTGCATTTCGGCACCGTTGTTGCCGACAATGGCGCGGGCCCTGCGCGCCACTTCGATGGAGTCCTCGCTGAGGTCGACGGCAATCAGGATCTTGCTGTAACAGGCCATGATGTCACTCCTGTGTTAGGGTGAGTGGCACGTAGTCAAGGCTTGTGCCATGGTGAGGGCAGGGGCGGGATAGAACGCGCCTTAACCAAGCGCCATTGGTGTTGGGCTTGCTCCCCAGGACGCTTCTTAGCATATTATTGGGTCACTTTACACGCGGAAGCAAGCGAGGCGCGCTGACTTGATCTACTTCATTATCCTGCTGGCAGTGGCCCTGGCACTGGCGCCGCTGTCGCATTTCATCCCCAGCCGGCAACAGCGCCAGCAGGCGCGCCTGCGCGAGGCGGCGGCGCTGGGGGGGTTGTTCGTGGAATTTCGCAACCTGCCCAGCAGCGGCGGGCCGGGCGCGCGGGTCGCCCGTGCCGACAGCATCTACTACGGCCTGCGCCTGCGTCCCCCCCGGGGCAGGGCCACGCGCCAGGGTGTCTGGCTGCGGGACGGGCAGGGCTGGCGGTCGCTGGGGGAGCGGCGCCAGCCGCTGCCCCCGGCACTGTCGTCCATGCCCGCCTCGGTGCTCGCCGCCAGCGTCGATGAGTCCTCCTGTGGTATCTACTGGCGGGAGTCCGCGGAGCTGTCTACAGTGGATGAGATCGGCAAGCTGCTCAAAATATGGGCAGGGGAGCTGGAAGCCTGATCGGGGGTTTTGCTTGACCCGGGCGAAACGGGCACTTATATATGCCCCTTTTTTCAACTCAGGGGGCTGGACGGACAGCCCCGGAGCGGGTTGCAGGAGAATATGGGTAAATCACTTGTCATCGTGGAATCACCGGCCAAGGCCAAGACCATCAACAAGTACCTGGGTCCGGGCTTTGTCGTAAAATCCAGCGTCGGTCACATTCGCGACCTGCCGACCGCCGGCAGCGGCAGCCAGGTCGATCCCAGAGAGCGCGCGGCCCAGGCGGCGCGCACCCGCAAAATGGGAGCGGAAGAGAAGGCCGCCTACCGCAAGCAGAAGTCCCGGGAGCAACTGGTGCGGCGCATGGGCATCGACCCGGAGCAGGGCTGGAAGGCCGATTACCAGGTGCTGCCCGGCAAGGAAAAAGTGGTAGCGGAGCTGAAAAAGCTCGCCGACGGCGCCGATGCCGTCTATCTCGCCACCGACCTCGATCGCGAGGGAGAGGCTATCGCCTGGCACCTGCGCGAGGCCATTGGCGGTGCCGACGAGCGCTTCCAGCGGGTGGTGTTCAACGAAATCACCAAAAAGGCCGTCTCGGAGGCCTTCCAGGATCCGGCGCAGCTCGATTACAACCGCGTCAATGCCCAGCAGGCCCGGCGCTTCCTCGACCGCGTGGTCGGCTACATGGTGTCGCCCCTGCTGTGGGCCAAGGTCGCCAGGGGGCTGTCCGCCGGGCGGGTGCAGTCGGTGGCGGTGCGCCTGATTGTCGAGCGCGAGCGGGAGATTCGCGCTTTCGTACCGGAAGAATACTGGGAAGTCCACGCCAATCTGGAACCCGCCAGAGCCGAGGCTGTGCGCTTCCAGGTGCGCAAGCACCGGGGCGAGA
>JBKDZQ010000382.1:0-2357 GCA_047971325.1 Parahaliea sp. | reverse complement strand
GCACGGTTTCAGAAGAAGTACATAAAATCAACGCCGTAGGTACGCGGCGTACCGTAGGAACCGCGAATGCCCGCAGCATTGCCAACGATATCATCATAGTACTCGTCTTCGTCGGTCAGGTTCTTGCCCCAGACCGCCAGCTGCCAGCTCTGCGACGGACTGACATACGTGGCGCGAGCGCTCAGCAGACCGTAGCTGTCCTGTATCAGTGCACTCGAACTCGAGTGCCCCACAAAGTCGTAGTTATATTCATCCTTGTGGGAGTAAGTCAGCACAACCGGTATCCTCGCGCCACCAGCGCTGAACTCGTAGCTGGCGGAGACAATGGCCGACCAGTCCGGAGCCCGCAGCAGGCTCTCGCCATCAGCGTCATAGGCTACCACCATCATGCCGGGCTGGCCGGGCGTCACCACATTGCGGAAAATATTCGCTGAAGCGTCAAAATCCTGATATTCCGAATCGAGCAGATTGAGGCCTGCGGTCAGCGTCAGGTTGTCGACGGGCAACCAGGTGATATCAAGATCCAGGCCCTTGATCTTGGCATTGGCCGCGTTTTCGGTAACGTTTAATACCGCCCCGTTGTCATCCGCAACACCGCGTGTCACCTGCAGATCCTGATAGTCATAGTAGAACACCGCACCGTTGAGGCGCAGGCGCCGGTCAAACAGTTCCGTTTTCCAGCCCAGTTCGACCATGTCGAGAATTTCCGGCTCCAGCGCGGTCTGATCTTCCTGGGTGAGGGGGTTGGGCGTGCTGGAAGGGTAATTGAACCCCCCGCTCTTGAAGCCACGGGCATAGCTCAGGTAGACCATGCCCTGCTCGAAGGCATACTCCAGCGTCGCCTTGGGAGTGAATTCCGCCCAGTCTTCCTCATCCTCGAAGGGATAGGGCACCAGGCTGATAACGCCCGGGGAATTCGGCTCCTGCACCGCCACTTCCTTTTTCTCGCTACTGTAACGACCGCCCAGGGTCAGTGACCAGGCCTCGTTGATGTCGTAGGTCAGCTGGCCAAAGCCCGCGTAGGCGGTGGTGATCGATGACTGGTTGCCCTGGGTGAAGGTGGTCTCGGTGTTGAGCAGAGCCTGCAGCCCGACCTCCAGTTCGAACAGACGGTTGTTCTCCCGGAAATAGTAGAGCCCGGCAATCCAGTTCCAGTCACCATCGCTGTTCGACAGCCACTGGAGCTCCTGGGAAAAGCTCTCCGCCTTCTGCGGCACGCGAGAGGCGTCGCTGTCGCGCCGGCTGGTGCCATCAGCGTCCACCGAGCCAACATTGTCGAAGTCCCAGTAAGTGGTGATCGAGGCAAAATCAAATTTCTCGAAGCTGCCATCCAGGCGCAGTGCAACGGCATACTGTTCGGAATCAACCTTCTGGAAGGTTGCCGTGTAGACCTCGTCCACGTCCTTGCCGGAAACACCGCCGGCGGCCACCGCCCTGTTCAACCCGGGGGGGCTGATGTCCACCTGATCGGAGCCGTCCAGATCATTGCGATTGGTGTATTCGAGGGACAGGCGTGCGGTCCAGATGTCGGACATGTCCCAGCGGAACTTGGCCTTGTAGGCCTGATAATCCTGGTCGTCCAGCTCCGACGCTCCTCTCGGGTCGAGGTTGTCGGCATAGCCATCGCGCTGCTTGACCAATCCTGACAGTCTCACACCGAGATCGTCAGTCAGCGGTATGTTGACGGTGCCGGAGAATGCCCAGTGATTGTAATTGCCTGCGGTGGCGGTGAACTTGCCATTCAGGTCGTCATCCACATCCAGCGTCACCACGCGAATGGCGCCGCCGGTGGCGTTGCGTCCGTATAGCGTGCCCTGGGGACCCTTGAGCACTTCAATGCGCTCCACATCGGCAAACTCGAAGATACTGGCCTGGGCGCGGCCGATGTAGCGATCATCCACATAGGTGGCCACGCTGGGATCAAGACCGGCAAAGGCAAAGCGTGTTCCCACCCCGCGCAGGTAAACCTGGGCAGAGGTGCCGCTGTTGTTCACCACCAGGCCAGGCGTAACGATCTGCAGGGACTGGGTGTCGGTGATACCAAAGTCGGTCAGCACATCACCGCTGAAGGCCTGCAGGGTGACCGGTACATCCTGCAGGCTTTCAGCACGCTTCTGGGCCGTGACGATCACTTCCTCCAGTTGCGCCTGGGCATTGGCCGTCGCCACCGCCAAAGCGATGGCGGCAAGCAACGCCGGGGGTTTGTCGTTAAAATTCCGAACGTTCATCTGTCTCTCCTTCTTTTATCATCAAGGCAGTAAAATTAGAGTTATTTTCCGTGTTGCCATCCATTCACCCGACAGCGCGTGGCTGTTTTTTGCCATCACTCCCAGCGCCAGTGTGATACCGCGCACACT
>JBKDZQ010000381.1:0-1934 GCA_047971325.1 Parahaliea sp. | reverse complement strand
TCTAGGAGCCTGTCGGACTTAAGACTGTTCTGCTGCGGCAAAGCCGGATTTGGCCCTTTTTGACGCAATTTCTCGTTAAATAGAACCACTATTCGCCTCAAAATTGCGTCAAAAAGGACTCAAACCGGACTTTCTCTCGCTACGAACGCTTAAGTCCGACAGGCTCCTAGGCGCTGGCGTAAACCGTCTATTTGGATTTCCAGGCACGGCAGGTAAAATGGCGCCCAATCGAACCGGCCCGTGGCCACCACCACACCAGCTCAAGCGAGGAACTCATGAGCCAGACCCCGAGTGAATTGAAGTACGCCAGCAGCCACGAATGGGCGCGCCTCGAAGAGGATGGCACGGTTACGGTGGGCATCACTGATCACGCCCAGGAAGCGCTGGGCGACGTGGTGTTTGTCGAGCTGCCCGGTGTGGGCGATATCCTGGCGGCGGGTGACGAGGCCGGCGTAGTGGAGTCGGTGAAGGCCGCTTCCGATATCTACGCCCCCGTCAGCGGCGAGGTGATCGAGATCAACAGCGTGCTGGAGGACGAGCCGGAAACCGTCAACGCCGACCCCTACAACGACGGCTGGTTCTACAAGCTGCAACCCTCTGACGTGGGTGAGCTGGACAAACTGCTGTCCGCCGACGACTACCGGGAGCAGTGCGAGGACGAGGACTGAACCATTACCACTGAGCTGTCGCTGGCGCCCCGGTGCCCTGCTTGCCCCCATGCCTGAACTTGCCGATGTCTTCCTCCGCCGCGGCGCGGACCGCCGCCTGCGCGCCGGCCACCTGTGGGTCTACTCCAACGAGGTGGACGGCGAGCGCAACGCCCTGACCCGCTTTGGCGCCGGCGACGCCGTGCGCGTGCGCGCCAGTAACGGCGCCCTGCTGGGCAGCGCCTACCTGGAGCCCAACAACCTGATCTGTGGCCGCCTCTATGCCCCCGGGCGCGAAGCGGCCTTTGCCGACGGCCTCCCCGAGGCCCTGGCCCGGGCCCTGGCGGGTCGTGAACTGGCCTTCGACCAGCCCTTCTACCGCCTGGTCTACGGCGACAGCGACCTGCTGCCGGGGGTGGTGGTGGACCGCTTCGGCGATTACCTGGTGATCCAGCTCAACAACGCCGGCATCGAGCGCTACGAAAGCGCGCTGGTGGCCACGCTGGTGGCGCTGCTGTCCCCCGCCGGCATCCTGCTGCGCTGCGACAGCCGCGCCCGCCGCGAACAGGGCCTGGAGGACCGGGTGGCTGTGGTCCACGGTAAAATGCCCGAACAGCTGGCGCTGGAGGAAAATGGCGTGCGCTTTGAGGCGCCGGCCCAGGCCGGCCAGAAAACCGGCTGGTTCTACGACCACCGCCTGTCCCGCGCCCGCCTGGCCGCCTATGTGGCCGGCCGCGAAGTGCTGGATATCTACAGCTATATCGGCGGCTGGGGCATCCAGGCAGCGGCCTTTGGCGCCCGCTCGGTGTGCTGCCTGGACAGCTCCGCCACCGCCCTGGAAGGCGTGGCGGCCAACGCCCGGCTGAATGGCCTGGAAGACCGCGTTGAGACCCTGCGGGGCAATGCGGCGCAGACCATGGCCGCACTCGCGGCGCAAGGGCGCTGTTTCGGCATGGTGATCCTCGACCCGCCGGCCTTCATCCAGCGCCGGCGCGACATCAAGAAAGGCATCAAGGCCTACCAGCGCATCAACGAGCTGGGCCTCAGGCTGCTGGAGCCGGGTGGTGTATTGGTGTCCGCCTCCTGCTCGATGCACCTCGCCCGCGCCGACCTGGTGGCCGCCGTGCAGGCGGCGGCCGTGCGCAGCGGCCGCCAGGTGCGGTTGCTCGAACAGGGCGCGCAGGGGCCGGATCACCCGGTGCACCCGGCCATTCCCGAGACGGATTATCTGAAGGCCCTGTTTTTTCGGGTGATGTAGGAGGGGCGAGCCTGGATTAGGTGGGCCGT
>JBKDZQ010000380.1:0-7641 GCA_047971325.1 Parahaliea sp. | reverse complement strand
AGTGGTCCGCCAATCTGTCAGCGGATTACAGTCTCGTACTGGCGGACAATCTGGAACTGCGCGGCAATCTTTCGATGAACTTCAGCGATGCATTCTATACCGCCCAGGACCTGGACCCGATCACCCGGCAGGGTGCCTTTACCAAGTTTGATGTCAGGATCGCACTGGCCAGCCTGGATGAGCGGTGGAGTATTGCACTGATCGGCAAGAACATCACCGATGAACGCACCAGCAGCTGGATCAACGATTTCACCCTGAACGGGTTTCCGGGTCGCCAGAACTCCTATCAGGCGCTGCTGGATCCGCCGCGCACTATCGGTGTCCAGGCCATGTACCGGTTCTAGTGTCAATGGCGCTGACTTAAGGCAGCCAGTGCTGTTCCGGCGCCTGCCAGCAGTTGATCAGGGAGCACGAATTGCTCTGCAGCATGAGGGCGAAGGGGAACGGTTACGACCATGTCTGTGCCGAGCGTTTTTTCCACTCGCTCAAGGTTGAGGCCGTTCACGGCGAGTACTTTGTCACCCGTGATGAAATGCGACAAGCCGTATTCGAGTACGTCGAAGTGGACTACAATCGAGTCCGCCGACACAGCGCCAACGGTTATATCAGCCTGGCAGCGTTTGAGGCACAACGAGTCGCTTAACGGTGTGTCCACTGTTGGCGGGCAGGATCAAGACCCTAACTAAACACCATTGGTTCTAGGGCTAATGGCGCGGACTCAAGATGTATCCGAGCCTGCCGTCGCCGTTATCTACCCAGAAAAGGAGTTTGTCCATGTTAAGATCTTCGACGCATTACATTCGCGCAACGCTCATTGGTGCGCTGGCCATGCTGGTGTCAGCGCTTTCGATCGCAGCGGCGGTGGAACGCCCCAATATCCTGGTGATTTGGGGGGATGACATTGGCATGACCAACATCAGTCGCTACAGCCTCGGCCTGATGGGCTATCAGACCCCCAATATCGACCGCCTGGCGCACGAGGGCATGACCTTCACCGACTTCTACGGTGAGCAGAGCTGTACCGCCGGCCGTTCGGCATTCATTACCGGCCAGCACCCATTGCGCACCGGGCTCACCAAGGTGGGCATGCCCGGCGCCAATGTCGGTTTGCAGCCGGAAGATCCCACCATCGCCGAGCTGTTGCGTCCGCTGGGCTATCTCAGTGGCCAGTTTGGCAAGAATCACCTGGGCGACAAGGATAAGTTCCTGCCGACCCGTCACGGTTTCGACGAGTTTTTTGGCAACCTGTATCACCTGAATGCGGAGGAAGAACCGGAAGACCCGGACTATCCCGACGACCCCGAGTTCTACCAGCGCTTCGGTCCCCGGGGAGTCGTGCACAGCTACGCCGATGGCCGTGTCAAAGACAGTGGTCCACTGACCCGCAAGAGAATGCAAACCGTCGACGAGGAGTTTTTTACCGCGGCGCTGTCGTTCATGGACAGGGCGCAGCAGGCGGAAAAACCCTTCTTTGTCTGGTTCAACTCCACCCGCATGCACTTCTATACCCATATTACGGAACAAGAGCGCGGACTTTCCGGGCAGGGATTCTATAACGATGCGATGGTGGCCCATGACCGGATGGTGGGGCGTCTGCTGGACAAGCTTGATGAGATGGGTATCGCCGACAATACTATTGTCATCTACTCCACCGACAATGGGGTACACTACAACACCTGGCCGGATGCCGGCATCACTCCCTTTCGCAGCGAGAAAAATACCAACTGGGAGGGGGGATTCCGGGTACCCGCCATGGTGCGCTGGCCAGGACATATCCGCCCTGGAATCATTTCCAATACCATCATGTCCCATCTCGACTGGCTGCCCACGCTAATGGCCGCCGCCGGCGAGCCGGATATCGGGAAGAAGCTGCTCGCGGGCCATACCGCTGGCAAGTCGTCCTTCAAGGTACATCTGGATGGCTACAACTTTCTACCCTATCTCACCGGGCAGGAACCGGCAGGTCCAAGGGAGACATTTTTTTACTTCAGCGATGACGCCGATCTGGTGGCCCTGAGGTACAACGACTGGAAAGTGGTGTTTGCCGAGCAGCGGGCGAAGCGCTTTTCCGTGTGGCGCGATCCCTTTGTGCCGCTGCGAATTCCCAAACTGTTCAACCTGAGGCGCGATCCCTACGAGCGCGCAGACGAGCACTCCAATACCTACGAAGACTGGTGGGCGCGCAAGCTGGGCCCCTATTCGAAGATCGCGGTGGCGGAGGTGAGGGCCTTCCTGCAAACCTTCGAGGCATTTCCACCGCGGCAACGGCCCGCGAGCTTCACCGTCGACCAGGTGGTAGAGCGCTATATGCAGTGGAAGTAATTCCCTGGTGCGCACCCGCTGCCAATGTGCCCGAATCGCGGTGATATCCGGGTTGGCACCCTGACTGTAAGGCTTTTGAGCGATGGAGAAAGGAACGGTGCTTATGAAAAATCTTCTTGTGCAGGGGGTAATACTGGCTGCTTGCGTAGTTTTCGCCGCCGGCAGCAACAGTGAAGAGAAGCGTGCGGATTCCGCTGGTGGCAAGCTCGCGGCGCCCAACGTGGAGTGGCGGGAGCACGGCCTGACCGCCGCTGAACAGCGTTACAGCCCGCTGCGCGATATCAATACGGACAATGTGTCCGGGCTCGGGCTGGACTGGTATTTCGACTACCCGACGCATCGCGGCATGGAAGCCACACCACTGGTGGTCGATGGTGTTATCTATTCGACAGCTTCCTGGAGCATGGTCTTCGCCCACGATGCCAGGACCGGCAAGTTACTGTGGTTCTACGATCCACAAGTATCACCGTCCTGGGCGGTGCACCTGTGCTGCGATGTGGTCAATCGTGGTGTGGCGGTCAGGGATGGCAGGGTATTCTTCGGCACCCTTGATGGTCGGCTGATCGCCCTCGACGCCGCCAGTGGCAAGTTGGTGTGGAAGGTACAGACAACAGATCCGGCAAAACCCTACTCCATTACCGGCGCGCCGCGCATCGTCAAGGACAAGGTCATTATCGGCAACGGCGGCAGCGAGCTCGGCGTGCGCGGCTATGTATCGGCCTACCGCCTGTCCGATGGTGAACTCGCCTGGCGCTTCTACACGGTACCCGGCAATCCCGCTGATGGCCTGGAGTCATCGGCGCTGGCCATGGCGGTCAAGACCTGGAGCGGTGGCAACTGGTGGGAAATCGGTGGCGGCGGCACCGTGTGGGACTCCATGGCTTATGACCCGGAACTGAATCTCCTGTATATCGGCGTGGGCAACGGCGCGCCCTGGAATCACCACATTCGTTCCGCCGGGCAGGGGGACAACCTGTTCCTGTCGTCCATCGTCGCGCTCAACCCCGACGACGGCAGCTATGTCTGGCACTATCAGACGACACCGGGCGAGACCTGGGACTACACCGCTACCCAGCACATGATACTGGCCACCCTGGAACTGGACGGCAAGTCGCGCCGGGTATTGATGCAGGCACCCAAGAACGGCTTTTTCTACGTGCTCGACCGGGCGACCGGCGAACTGCTGTCGGCGGAGAAATACACCACGGTGACCTGGGCCAGCCATGTCGATCTGGCAACCGGTCGCCCGGTGGAGAAGCGCGCCGCGCGCTATCTCGAGAACGATAGCGGACTGCAGTTTCCCGGTCCGGTGGGCGGCCACAACTGGCAGCCCATGAGCTACAGCCCGCAAACCGGGCTGGTGTATATTCCGCGGCACGATACGCCCTGGGTCTACGAGGCCGCGGCGGACTTCCGCTATCGCCCCGGCTACTGGAACACCGGGACCGATAACCGGGCAGCCAGCCTGCCTGACGATCCCGCCGCGCTCAAGGCGCTACTGGCGCAGGTGAACGGCAGTATCCTGGCCTGGGATCCGGTGGCCGGCACAGCGCGCTGGCAGGTCGAGCATGCCGGCCCGTGGAACGGCGGCATGCTCACCACCGCCGGCAACCTCCTGTTCCAGGGCAATGGCGAGGGCGCTCTGGCTGCCTACCGCGCTGATACCGGAGAGAAGTTGTGGTCTTTCAACGCACAGACCGGTATCGGTGCGCCGCCAATCACCTATCGCATTGATGGTCAGCAGTATGTGGCGGTGGTTGCGGGCTGGGGCGGTGTGATACCGCTAACCGCCGGAAAAGCGAGCAAAATCGGCCCGCAGGTCAATCGCAGCCGCCTGCTGGTGTTCCGTCTCGGCGCCACCGCGACCCTGCCGGAACCCAAAGACGAGCCGGACCTGGCGATAGACCCGCCGCCGCTGACCGCCTCCGCGGAACAGTTGGCCGAGGGCAAGAATATCTACCTGCAATACTGCCTATTCTGTCATGGCGATGGCGCTGTGGGGGGTGGTGTGATTCCTGACTTAAGAGCTCTCACGGCCGATAAACATGCGAAATGGGATCAAATAGTGCTTGGCGGATTACACTGGCAGCAGGGAATGGTCGGCTTTGGTGGCGAGTTGAGCAAAGCACAGAGCGATGCTATTCATCACTATGTGATTGAACGCGCCCACCAGGCCGTAAACCATCGCGCTGATCAAAAATAGATCATCAGCGAACTGCGCGAAAACACCACCACGCAGACCGGATCAGGTCTGCGTGGCGTGCATGATGCGGTACTCGCGCCGGGTGAACAACCAATGCCCCTCGCGCTTTTCCAGCTGGTCGTCGTAGCGACCGTAACCGCGCACCAGCTTGCCGGAGGCCGGATCCTGGTACACTTCGTGGGTGTAGGCGACGGCAGTAGCGCGTTCGCCGTCCACTGCGATGGCCCCCGGCTCCATGAAATAGATCATCGGCCGGGTGCAGTTGTCGAGTCCGTAGTGTTTCATCGACTCCAGCCAACCGGCCATGATGGCCGCCTTGCCATCGTAGCCGCCCAGGTCCGGGTACTCGGGCAGCGCCCAGTAGGCGTCCTCCGCCCAGATGGAGGACCACAGCTCGGCGTCCCGGGTCATGACCCCATGGGCATGGGTATTCATCAGCTCGCGAATGGCGAGCCGGTCTTCCAGCGGTCCGGAAAATGCCATGTCAGTCTCCTTGTCGGTCCGGTCAGCCCTTGACCACGTCGTTGAGCAGTTCGTGGAAGCGCTGGATGCGTTTTTCCTGCTGGGTGAGAAAGCAACCCTTGAAACCGCGCGAGTTGAGCCCCTGCTGCTGGGTGGTACCGATGGACAGGTCCTGATCGGCAACGTAGCCCAGGGACACGCCGTCACCGTAGACCGAGTGGCGCACTACCGCGTCGTGCTCCAGCGGGATGTCACCGATGGGGCTGCCCTTGAGCTCGGTCATGCCCTCTACCGGCGGATACAGACACCAGTGCTGGAACACACACTTGGCCGGGTCCGTTGGGTGTGGCTCAGTGCGCAGAATCTGGCACTGCTCCGGTGACATGGTGATGGTCAGGTTGGGGAACAGGGTGCAATGGAAGTAATCCACCAGTTGCTGGTCACTCATGTTCTGGTACAGATGGTAGCCCCGCTTTGGCCCGAGCTCACGCTTGGCCTTGATGATGGCAGCGCGCAAATCGCCGGTGTGGCCCTCGAAGTCCGCCGGGTCCAGGCCCCAGGAGCGCGCCACCTGATCCAGCGGTTGCGGGACCTCGCCGGAGTGGAAATCCTGCCGGGTGGTCGCTTGGTGGCCGATCATCCACATTGAGTTGTGGCCGTTGTCATACATCTCGAACAGGGTGGTGGGCAGGCCGTCGTTGATGAAGGTGGACAGTTCCGGGTGGATGGTGGGCAGGTGGTAGCTCTCGTTGAAGTTGTCGCGGATGACCTTCCAGTTGAACTCGCAATCGGCGGACAGCGCGAAGGCGCGAATCCAGTTTTCCAGCCCGTAGTTGACGAGCCGCTCGGGGAAGGGTGCCAGCCACTCCAGCAGCGGCTTGGCATCCATGTCCATGTTCCAGAACACGAAGGGGCCCCAGGTTTCACAGCGCACCTCCGTCAGGTGCACCTTGCCGCAGGGATTGCCGCCGCTGAAATCGTCCGGGTCCTGCACCTTCATCAGCGTGCCGCTGGCGTCGAACTGCCAGCCGTGATAGGCGCAGGTGATGCGCGGCATGGAGCCCACCTCACCCAGCACCAGCCGGTTGCCCCGGTGGGGACAGGTATTGTGGAAGGCGCGGATCGCGTCATCGGCCTGCTTGATCATCACGATGGATTCGCGGCCGAAGTTATGGCAGATAAAATCACCCTCCTCCTGCAGGTCCGCCAGCACACCTCCGAGATGCCAGACCGTTGGCCACAGCTTCTCGTATTCCGCCTCCATCCATTCGCGGGATGTGTAGCGGTCGGCGGTGATCGTATCGCCGCGGACAGGTTGGTCGAATTCCGGTGAATAGCGCGCAGCACCTAGTTGAGCATTCATGGCATAAACCTCTTTCTTTATAATGTTGATCCACGCCATTCGCTAGCAGCACCTGCCAGCACTACCGCGAACGACAGCCAAATACCAGCAAAATCAGCAGCTTGCGGATTCACTACCGCAGCGCCTGAGGGGTTGGACCCCAAAATAAAACAAACAGTCTTGATTTATATCATGTCCGCGACGGACAGTCACTATGGTTGTGGATGATGATTGAGGGATTGTGGCGCGGCGGCGGGTGAATTGCGCTCGGAACGGACGCTTAGCTCAACATACGGTGCAGGCACCGCAGCGGGTAGGCTTGGCGGGGCCGTGCGAGACAGGGATGTCGGTGACGATGCTTCGGGCTGGCAACTACAACCTGCCCTTCTCCGCCTGCTGGCGCAGCCAGTTATAGGAGCGGCCACCCACGCTGCTTTGAGTCAACTCCGCCGCCAGCGCCACGGAATCCAGCAGCGCCTTGAGGTCGATGCCGGTATCGAAACCCTCCTGCTCCAGCAGCAGCACCACGTCCTCGGTGGCCACATTGCCGCTGGCGCCGGGGGCGAAGGGGCAGCCACCGAGTCCACCGACAGAGGTGTCGAAGCGGCGCGCACCGGCTTCCAGGGCGGCATAGACATTGGCCACCCCGAAGGCGCGGGTGTCGTGGAAGTGGCAGCAGAATTTCTCGGCCCCATACTCCCCGATCGCCTCTGCCACCAGCGCGCGCACCGCGCCGGGAGCGGCGGCGCCGATGGTGTCGGCCAGCACAATCCGGTCCGAGCCCCAGTCGAGAAGCTGACCGGTCATTTCCAGGACCAGACCCGGATCGACGGCGCCCTCGAAGGGGCACTGCCAGGCCGTGGCGATATACACCTGGGTGCGCATAGCCTCATCCGCCGCCACCGCGATCACCTCGTGGGCGACCGCCATGGCCTGCTCGGTGCTCATGCGGATATTCTGTTTGTTCATGCTGTTGCTGGCGGCCACCACCAGGTTGACGGTGGCAATGCCGGCGTCGCGGGCCAGCTCATAGCCCTTGCGGTTGGGCACCAGCACCGAAAAACCGGCGCTGTTGGAGTCGAGGCCGGCAAACACCTCGTCGGTGCCCGCCATCGCCGGTACCGCCTTGGGCGACACGAAGGCACCCATCTCCAGCGAGCTGACCCCCGCCGCCACCAGCGACTCGATGAGGCGCACGCGCTGGGCCGGCGTCAGGTGCCGGGGATGGTTCTGCAGCCCGTCACGGGGGCCCACCTCGTTGATTATGACCGGCTCGCCGCCGCGCTGAAAGAGTTCGCTCACCTTGATACCT
>JBKDZQ010000379.1:0-7913 GCA_047971325.1 Parahaliea sp. | reverse complement strand
AGCTTCGCCGGCTGTACTCCTTCATGCGCGGCGTCACCAGTGCCGTCAGCAGGAACAGCGGCACAATCAGGGCCAGCAGAATCAGCGTCAGCCTGAGGTTGTACATTAACATGACGGCCAGATAGACGAAAACCATCATCACATTCAGCACCGTGCCCACCGTCTGCCCGGTGAGAAAATCGCGGATGGTGCGGTTCTCCTGGAAGCGGGCGATGATGTCCCCGGTACGCCGCCGGGCAAAGAAGGCCACCGGCAGTGCCAGGGTGTGCTGGAAAAACGCGGACATCATCGCGAAGTCCATACTGCGGGTCATGAAGGCCGCCAGATACCCGCGCATGACGGTAGTCAGCTGCGCGAACAACTGGCTCAGCACCAGGCCGACACTGAGCATTACCAGCAGGCTGGCGTTTTCATGCACGATGACCTTGTCGAGGATATTCTGGGTGATGACCGGTGGCGCCAGTCCCAGCAACTGAATCACCAGTGCGGCGAGGAACAGGTGGGCAACCGTGGACCGGTGCGGACGGAGGTAGCCGAAAAAACGCCGCCAGGGCGATGACTGCGCACCCTCCTGCGCCGCTATCGCGGTGGGTTTGAACAGCAGGCAGGTACCGGTCCAGCCCTTCTCGAACTCCTCGATGCTCAGCTTGCGAAAGCCCGGGCCCGGGTCCGCCACCCAGACGTGTTCGCCGGACACGCCGTAGACCACCACGAAATGATAGCCCTCCCAGTGCGCGATCAGCGGGAAATCAAAGTTCTTCAGCGCAGCAAAGGTGGTTTGCACGCCGCGGGTGGAGAAACCCAGGGACTCCGCCGCGCGGGCAACACTGTCAAGTGATGCCCCCTCCCGCGTCACGTTGACCAGGTCACGCAGCTTGCCAAGACTGATGGGCACAGCGAAATACTTGCAGACCATGGCAAGACAGGCTGCCCCGCAATCCATTTCCTCGGCCTGCTGTACCAGGGGAAAGCGCGGCAGCACACGCTGTTTGAACCCGGGTCGGGCCTCCAGGTCAACACTGAATTGTGGCCCGCGCTGCTCCCTGAGTTTTTTCTGCCGTTCCAGTTCCCGTTCCTGGAACTGAATGCGTCCTTCTATCGCCTCGCGCAACCTCGGGTTGTACTGCAACAGTTCCCGCACGGTGTCATCCGGCAGCACGAGCAACACCAGATCGCTCTCGGCCTGCGCCGTAACCATCTGTTCCTGGCGCGACAGGCAGGCCTTTTCACCAAAGATCTCGCCCTGGTCGAGCAGGCCCAGCACATACTCCTCACCCTGCTCCCGGCGAACCAGCTTCACCCGCCCCTGGCGTATCACATAGAGCCGGTGATCCCTGCTGGCACCTTGCTGCAGCACCTCGGTACCGGCGGCGATGCTCTTGATACCGACACTGGCCACCAGACGCTGGAGCTGCTCCGGGGTGACCGCACCGCGCAGGTCAAAAAACTGGCTGACCAGGCCTCCGGCGGCGCGAATCGCCGCGTGACTGGCCATGAACTCCTCGGCCTGGGTATTGTTCCCGAGCACCGGCGCGAAGACCGCGGCTGGAATCAGCACCACCTCGGTCGTGCCCGAGGCGCGACAGGAAAACTCATAGCGGTAGCTGCGCAATGCCGCCAGTTCACCCAGAATCTCGCCCGCCTTGCACACGCCGATACTGCTCTCCTTGCCGTCGGCTTCGCTGAACAGGCGCACCCGCCCGGAGCGCACGAACAGCAGCCCGGCGGCCTGCTCTCCCGCCCTCAGGATGGTGTCGCCAAGTTCATAGCGGCTCAGCGTCGCGGCCCCGGCAAGGCGTGCGAGTTCCGGCGGAGCCAGCGCGGAAAGAAAATCCACCTGGGCCAGCTGTTGCGCCAGCGCGACCACTTCACCGGGCGAAAGGGCGATCGCCGCCCCGGTTTTCGTGTCACTCACAGTCATTCTCCGCCAGTCACAGGCTACCGCTCAGATCTCAACCCGGAATTCGCGCGCCGCGGATTCCAGCCATTGGTTGTAGAGCAGCTTGCTGATGGTCTTGCGCGCGCCGCTGTCCAGCGTGGCCGGGTGCTTCGCCGTGATCGACATGATATCGCAGGTATTGTCTGCATCGGCTTCGAAGGGGCCAAGCACCTCGCCCACCCGGGCATTGAACAGCCTGGACTCCAGTGCCGGCGCCATCGACCCACGCATGACACGACCGATGCGCCCACCTTCAGAGGCGGACTCCGCCTGTGACTGCTCCATGGCAATGTCGGCAAAACTCGCTGGCTCGTCCTGCAGCAGCGCGACGATCTCTTTCGCACGCCCTGCGCCCTGCACCAGGATATGACTGAGCTCTATCGCATCGAATTGCGGTTTGTTGAGGCTAAAATACTCCTCCACGGCGGCGTCACTGCAAATTTCCGCGCGCAGTTTTTCCGCCAGCAGGCCATCTTCGAGGTAGTGCTCATACTGATCCAGCGACAGCGAAGCCTCGTTCAGAAACTCGTTGGCATCCTTCGCCCGGTGCAGGTCCAAAGTACGCCGGTGCTGGTCGGCCCGCTCCTGCAGCTCCGCCGGACTAGCGGTCAAACCCCGCTTGCGCGCGGCGGCCGCTGCCATTTTTTCCTTGATCAGATCCTGTACCACATGGGTAAAACGGCCGGACAGTTTCAACCATGCCACCAGGTCTTCACTGCTGAACTCGATACCGTCAATTCTTGCAATGTTCATACTGCCTCCTCGCTGAGGTCGCTTTCGCTAAAGTCAATACCGCTTGTTTTTGGTGCAATCTATCCGGCCGCTGCCTCTGATTCGCAGGTTGGAACACGCCGTGAACCCGCCCTGTGAATCAGAGGCAATGACCTCACCAGGTCGTAACGTTAACTGCATGCCTTCGTCGTCAAGTGCATTTCTTTCCTCCGTATTACCGTTTCCGGAACGGATCCAGAATCAGGTCGATCAGGCGCCGCTCCCGTACCACTATTTCCGCTACCGCTCCCATGCCATACTGCAGCGGCAGCTCGCCGCTGGCGGTGGTAAAAAACTCCCGCTGCAGGCGGATTTTGCCCTCGTACATGGACTGCGCCGCGTCCTTGTCCCGCACCACCGAGGGCGAGATATAGTCGAGCTGACCCTCAATCGAGCCGTAGGTCTGGTAGGGAAAGGCGCTGAATTTCAGCTTTGCACTCTGGCCGACCTGGAGAAAGCCGCGATCGCTCTCGGGGATGCGTATCTGCAAAATGCGCGGTGTATCGGCTGGCGCGATATTGACCAGCGGCTGGGAAGCCTGAATCTTGTCACCGCGCTGGCTCAGCGGCACCTCGGTAACGACACCGCTGATGGGTGCGTATATCCTGAGAAAGTTATTCTCATCGAAATTCCTGAAACTGACCCGTTCGGCCGCCTCCGCCGCCAGGCGCGCGCTGCGCAGCTGGAATTCGACTTTCGCCTGTTCCTGCTCCATTTCCCGCAGCAGCGTCTCGTACTGTATGTGCTCCTCGGCAAGTTCCTGGGCCGAATTGGCAGTACCGCCCTCGGCCTCGGCGATCGCCCGGCTCAACTCGTACTCCAGTGCCGACAGACGGGCCTGGGCGGTACCGGTCTTGGCCTGGGCGTCCAGATAGGCATCGCGCTTCTGCTGTACCTGGGTACCGGACACCCCGCCGCCGCCCTCCATGTCGGCGAGCCTCTGGTACTGTTCAGACTCGCCTTTCGCGGCGGCCTCGGCACGCTGCGCCTGATCAAGTGCGGAGCGGGCCTCATCCAGTTTCGCGCGCTGCGCCCCGGCGAGCTTGAACAGCCCCTCTTCGAGCTGCTTCGCGTGCTGTTCCTGGAGAAAATCGAGTTTGGTCTTCACCGCCTCTGCCTTGCGCTGCTGCAGCGCCAGCCTGGCCGGCAGCTGGCGATACTCCAGTTCCGCCTGATCGAGGCGCAACTGTGCCTCGAGGGCTTTGGTCGCGGCATCAATGGCACTTCTGGCGTCGATACGTGCAATAACGTCCCCCGCCTGCACCGGAACACCCGGCGCCACATAGACATCGACCAGTTCGCCGTCGATGGGGGCGTAGACACGGCGCATCTCGGCCCTGGGCACCAGTACCCCCTGGGCGCTGACCACCACGTCCGTGCGGGCGAAGAAGGCCCAGGCCACAGCCCCCACCAGCGTGCCCGCAATCAGGATATTGGTGAGTTTCAGCAGTCGCGAGGGCTCGCTGACCAGGATGGCGAGACCCTCCAGGCTGTGATCCCTGAGGGCATTGGCAAAGTGTGTCGCTTGCCCCTGTTTACTCATGGCTGCTCCTCCCCCCGCGCCGGCAACAGGCGGGTTTTTTCGCGTACGGTCTCCGGGCCCAGAACCGCCCCGAGGTCGGTGATGGCCTGTCGCTGGCGCTCTGCCTCTGCCACCACGACGGCGTTGAGCTCCACCACCGGAGCTGGCGCTTCACCACCCAGCAGGCTGAAAACCTGTTGCGCCTGTCGCAGTTGCGCGCAGGCCCGGGCCAGGCTTGCCGCCTGCTGCCGATAGCCTTCGGATATGCGAGCCTCCAGTCGCTGCGCGCCGCTGATACCACCCCGCTGCTGGTAATCCAGCCAGCTTTGCTCGCCCTCGGCCAGCAGCTGTGCGGCGCGCTGCGCAGCGAATTCCCGCTGATTCGCGAAATCGGACTGCAGCACCTCGAACATGAACCGGTCGGCGACCGGATCGAGGCGGGTATAGAACGCCAGCAGGGCGGTCTGGTAATCGGGTGTCCGGTACAGTTCGGGCAGGTGAATGAAATCGGCCAGCAGTTGCTCCCGACGCGGCAGCTGGGCAGCCGCCTCCGCTCCCCACTCGCCCTGCGCCAGGTCGCGCAACAGCCTAATGGCATCGTCGAAACTGCCCTCGCGCCACTGGCTATCCGCAAGAGCGTAGTGGTCCACCATGGTCTGCAATTCACTGTCCGAAGGCAGTTCGAGGTCCGCGCGCTGGCGGAAATAGTCCGTGGAGAAACGCAGCTGTTGTCGCTCGCGCAGGTAGCTCTCCAGATCGCCCCGGGCACGCGCCTCCTGCAGACCGAGATAGGTGCTGACATCTCGTCGCCAGGCATCAACTCCCCGGACCCGGGGATAGTCCTTCGCAAACTGGTCGAGGGCGGCCAGGGCCAGGGCGCCACGGCTGCCCTTCAGGGGCTGGAACACTTCCCGTTTCAGTTCATCCATGGCAGCAAGCACCACCGATGCCTCACTCTTGAGCGCGCGCAGCTGGCTGAGGGTAGTGATGCGGATGGATTCAAAGGCCGGCAGTTCCCGCGCCAGCTCTTCCAGCAGACGCAGGTTCTGGTCGCTGCCGGCATCCCAGAATGCCAACAGCGCCGCCAGCGGGTGCTGGCCCTCCCTCAGCTGCACCGGCGCCTGGGCATCACGCGCGTCCATATAGCGCCGCAATTCCACCACCCAGGCCAGCAGTGACAGGCGCTCTTCTCCCGCCTGACCCGGTACCATAGTGCCGACCTCGGCCAGCCGCGCGGCGGCGGCATCATAGTCCCGACGGGTCACCAGCTCGATCCACTCCGGCAACAGGTAGCCCGCCAGGGCCCTGCGGGCCAGGTTCTGCACTGCGGTATCGCCCGGGTGTTCCGTCAGGTACTCCTGGGCAACACGCAGCGCCTGCCCGGGTTTGTGCTGCTGCAACAACGCCGCCGCCTGGTCGGCGCGGTCATCGCGCAACAGCCAGGCGCCGACTCCGGCGAACAGCAGCAGGAGCGGCAACAACACCAGCAGCAGGCGCAACTCCCGCCCCAGGGGGAGATTTCGCCAGCGCTCCCGCGCCCCACGCCCCAGCGCGCCCCACCACTGCCACCTGGACCCTGATGTCCTTCCGCCCGGTTCCGCGGCAGCGGCATTGGCGGTATCCGCTTCCCGATCCGGTGCATCGCAGTAGATGTCGAGGAAGCTGCCGGCCGCCGCCACCAGAATGGTCCCCTCCGGGATGGCTCGCCGCCCGGTGGCGGCATTCACAGCGGCGCTCGTTTCTATCTGCACGCCAAAGCTGAACAGCTCGTGACCAAACTGCAGCGTGTCATCCGCGTCCAGTCGCTGGGCCGTGCTGCCCAGCCGGCGACCATTGACCAGGGTGCCATTGGTACTGCCCAGATCCTCGATAAACAGCTCCGCTCCGCGCTGGAAAACATGTGCATGACGGCGCGAGACAAAACTCAGCTCCCGGGCGAAGCGCTGCCGGTAGGCGGCGAAATGGCCGCTGGACTTCGATACCAGAAAGGGGTATTCGGACACCGCGATCGGGCCGGGGCCCACGGCATCGGACAGCGGGGACAGCAACAGGAGCGGTGGGGCGGGCAATTCCTGCAATAAGGTGCCGGCACCTTCATCGCGGTCGAAACACACCTTGAAGCACAGTGTCCCGCCGAAGCACAGCACATCTCCCGCCGCCAGCAGGCAGGGATCCTCGGTGACCGGGGCGCCATTGCATGTGGTACCCGTGGGGCTGTGCAGATCCACCACGTACAGGGCATCGCCGTCGGCAAACAGGCACGCGTGGCGCTCCGCCAGTTTTGCCCGCAGCGCCTCGGGATAGCTGTTGAAGGGCGCGTCGCCACAGCCTATGGGCAACAGCGGACCCTCGGGCTCCAGATCGCGGTAATCCCCGGCAAACAGGGGCTTGAGGCGGATGTTCATCGGCACGCTCCCCTGTTGTTATCGCCGCCGCCCATCACGGTCCCGCCTGCCGAACCACTTCCTCGCTCCAGCCGCCACCCATCGCCTTGTAGAGCTCTACGGTCTCGCCGAGGATCTGCTGGTGATTGCCCAGCAGGGTCTGGTGCGTGTTGAGCAGTCGCCGCTCTGACTCCAGCACCTCCAGCTGGGTGACGATACCCACCTCCAGCTGGGCCCGGGTCTGGCGCGCCACCCGTTGCAGGTTCGCCACTTCCTGCTCGAGCTCCCGCTGCTGGAGCTGGCGGCTATCGAGATTGACCAGGGCATTCTCGACCTCTTGAAAGGCCTGGATCACGGTTTTGCGGTACTGTTCCTCCACCACCCGCGCCGAGGCCTCCCGCGACTTTACCCGGGCCTTGAGTTTCGGATCAAAAATCGGAATGTTGATGGAGGGGCCGATCCCAAAGGTGAGGGATTTCACCAATGTGGACAGGGACGCGCTCACCAGATTGCCGCCGCCCTGGGTGCTGGCCGTCAGGCTGATGGAAGGCAGGCGCGCCAGCTCCGCCTCGCCGACCAGTTCGTAGGCCTCGAGTACGCGGTATTCCGCCGCCACGATATCCGGCCGGCGCGACAGCAGTTCCGAAGGCAAGCCACCGGGAATGTCCATCAAACTGACCGTGTTGCGCAGCGGTGCGGTCGGAATCCCGACACTGCCGGCCGGCTGCCCCAGCAGGGTGGCAAGGGCGTTTTCGGCAATCTTGCGCTCACGCTGCAGGTCCAGCAGGCGGCGCTTCAGATTATTGAGCTCCGCCTGCTGGCGCAGCACCGGGGTGTTTGCAACCAGCTTTTCCGCATACTGGTTGCGGTAGATCTGGTAGATACGCTCCCCCGCCGCCAGCGACTGCTGCTGCAGGTCGATCTGCTCATCCAGGCTGCGAATCAGAAAGTAGGTGGTGGCCACCCGCGACACCGTGGTGAGGTAGGTGGCACGCCAGTCTGCTTCGCTGGCCCGGTAGGCCGCCTTGCGGGCGCTGACCCCTTTCTCCAGCTTGCCCCAGATGTCGATTTCCCAGCCCAGCTCGCCGCTGACACCGTACTGGCCTTCGGTCTCCAGGCTGTCGGTCATCGGGTTGCGGGCACCGCGCTCCGTGACATTTCCCCCGAGCGACACGGTCGGCAACTTCGCCGCCCTGACCTGCCCCAGCGCGGCACCCGCCTCGTCGATGCGCGCCACCGCGATCAGCAAGTCATTATTGCCCTCGATGCTGCGGGTAATCAGCGCGCTGAGATAGGG
>JBKDZQ010000378.1:0-6748 GCA_047971325.1 Parahaliea sp. | reverse complement strand
CTTGAGGCCCAAGAGGGCACCCGGGTTGCCGCTGTACTCCAGGCAATCGGCGGCGAGGGCGATTATCTCTGGTCCATGGAAAGCAACGGCGGCACCAATCTGCGACTGCTTGACGACGGCGCGCTGAGCGGCACCGCGCCTGGCAGCGCGGGCAGCTACGCAGTAACTGTCAGTGTGACCGACGACAACCTTTCGGTCACTAAAGTAGTGATACTCAACGTGACCCAAGCCGCTGTTGCAAACGACAACTACACTCCCGTGTCTGTCACCACCACATCGTTAATGGCGGCAACGCCTCACGCTCACTATGCGGCGGCACTGAGTGCAAAAGACGGCTCTGGAAGTTACACATGGACCATGCTTGATGACGGAGATACTGGCTTGACGCTGAGCAGCGCTGGCATCCTCAGTGGCACAGCACCAGGACCGGGCAGCTACGGCGTCGCGGTGCGGGTAAGCGATAGCAATCAGCGGAGCAATGCACAAGCGACGTTGACGCTGAACGTCAGCAGCACAGACGATCTTACAATCGCCACCAGAACGATCCTGCCCACCATGACGTCCATCAACTACTCACAGGCGCTGGCGGCCAGCGGGGGCAACGGCGATTATGTCTGGATGCTGGTTACCACGAGTCCGGCACTGGCTGACATCAGCGTCAGCCCGGCCGGGGCGCTGAGCTATGATGCATCGGCGGCAGCACCCGCCGACGGCGACTACGAGATCACCGTCAATGTCAGCGACAGCGACAGCAACTCCGCCAACAAGACCCTGCAACTGACGGTGGACTTCCCCTGATCCTCTGGTGAGCTGATCCGTTTCACCGACCCGCCAAAAGGGCAGTTTCACCGAAGCGGCCCTTTTTTTTCGCCGCTGCAAAAGCAGCAGGCGCCGAGCCTCAGAAGCGCGGCGTATACACGTGACAGTAGGGCTCCTTGCCCGTCTTCGCGTAGTAGTTCTGGTGATATTCCTCCGCCTTCCAGAACCGGCTGGCGGGCTTGATCGAGGTCACCACCGCCAGCCCCCTGTCGCGCAACTGGCCGACCAGGCCCTCGATCACGGCCCGCTCCTCCTCGTTGCCCACAAATACCGCCGAGGCGTACTGCTCGCCGATATCCGGGCCCTGCCCCCCGGCCTGGGTGGGGTCGTGAATCTCGAAAAACAGTTTGGCGAGGGTCTGGTAATCCACCACTGCCGGGTCATAGCTGACTTCCACCGCCTCCAGGTGGCCGGTGGTCTTGTTACAGACCTCCCGGTAGGTGGGCTCTTCCTTGTGGCCACCCATATAACCGGACACCACATCGAGCACCCCCTGCTGGCGCCGCATCAGGTGTTCCACGCCCCAGAAGCAGCCGCCGGCAAACCAGGCCTTGCGCGCGCTGCTTCCCTCACGCTGCTGCCAGTCCTGGTGACTGACAAAAGTCATCGACAGGGAGTTGACGCAGTGGCGCAGGTTCTTGGCGGTGAGCATTTCACCCTCGAACACATGGCCGAGGTGACCACCGCAGACGGCGCACAGAATCTCGGTGCGACGACCATCGGCGTCGACTTCCCGGCGCACGGCACCGGGAAGCTCGTCGTCGAAGCTGGGCCAGCCACAGTGGGAGGGGAATTTGTCCCGGGAGCGATAGAGGGGAGCACTGCAACGCCGGCAGAGATAAAGCCCCGCCCCGAAAAAATCGTCATACTCGCCGCTGAAGGGCCGCTCGGTGCCCTTGTCCACAATCACCCGGTGTTCGTCGGGGCTCAGGGATTTCCAGTTGTCCACCATGACCGTGCTCCTTTTTCACATCGCATTTGGTAAGACCATACATTTGGGTTTATGCTCCGGTAAAGAGCCAGCTTTATCGGCGGCCCAGCCGGGCTGCCATCACCCATGGAGGTTAGTATGAGCGAGTTGAGACAGGTTCCCCACACCGTCTTCAAAACCCGGGTCCGGGATACATCCGTTGACGGCCCCAACCCCTATCGCTGGGAGGAGAAAACCACGGAGCAGATCTTCGGCGGAAAAAAGATCGTGCTGTTTTCCCTGCCCGGAGCCTTCACTCCCACCTGCTCCTCGAACCACCTGCCCCGTTACGACGAACTGTACGGTGAATTCAAGGCCCAGGGTGTGGACGAAGTGATCTGCCTGTCGGTGAATGACGCCTTTGTCATGTTCCAGTGGAGCAAGCAGCAGGGCAACAAGAACATCTTCCTGCTGCCCGACGGCAACGGCGAATTCACCCGCAAGATGGGCATGCTGGTGGACAAATCCAATCTCGGCTTTGGCATGCGCTCCTGGCGCTACTCCATGCTGGTGAACAATTGCACCATCGAAAAGATGTTCATCGAGCCCGGCCTGGAAGACGTCTGCGCCACCGACCCCTTCGAGGTTTCAGATGCCGACACCATACTGGCCTACCTCAAGGGCACCAAGGCCAGTGGCCCCACCGAGGCGCGCAAGGCATTCGAGGGCTAGGCCAGGCCACCTTCACTCCCGCCCCTGCGGCAAGAGGTAGCACGGGGCGGACTCTGGATTTCAGTGGATTGGTATCAGTGCCGGGTTATAGCCCCCGGTTCTCCCTGGCGCTTGCAGACACAGCCTCAGCCTCCCGCACTTTCCTCTCCGCTGCGTTACTGCCGGAATACGACGGTTTTTGACCCATTCAACAGCACACGGTCCTGCAGCAGATAGGTAACCGCGCGGGCCAGAACCCGGCGTTCGATATCACGCCCCTTGCGAACCAGGTCATCCGGCAGGTCGTTGTGGGTGATATGATCGATATCCTGTTCGATGATCGGCCCCTCATCCAGCTCGGAGGTCACCAGGTGAGCCGTCGCACCAATCAGCTTGACACCCCGGTCATAGGCCTGATGATAGGGTCTGGCGCCCTTGAAACCCGGCAATGAGCTGTGGTGGATGTTGACACAGCGGCCCTCGAGGAATTTCGACAGCTCATCGGACAGAATCTGCATATAGCGTGCGAGAATCACCAGCTCCGCGCCAGTCTCGTTCACAATCTGCTTGATCTGCGCTTCCTGCCGGGCTTTGGTGTCAGGGGTGATCGGCAGGTAGTGATAGGGAATCTCGCCAATGATGGACATCTTGAGTTCGCTTATGGGGTGATTGGAAATAATTGCCACCACATCCATCGACAACTCGCCAATTCGCAGGCGATAGAGCAAATCTCCCATGCAGTGGTCCTGTTTCGAGACCAGGATGATGACTTTCTTGCGCTGGTCCGCGGGTCGCAGGCTCCACTCCAGGCCAAACTGCTCAATGGTCGGCTCCAGCGCCTTGTGCAGCTCGCCGGCATCAAAGCACTCGGCGCTGGCGACAAACTCCACCCGCATGAAAAAATTACCGGTCGCCGCGTCGTTGAACTGCTGGGCTTCGGTGATATTGGCCCCGATCTCAAACAGGGCGGTGGTGAGACCTGCTACCACGCCGGGGCGATCCCTGCAGGAAATCTTCAGAATATAGGCTCTGTCCATGGTTGACCTTCTGTCACGGTAGATTGATGCCCCGGGAAGGGACTTTGCTGCCCCTCGGGCGCAGGTTCACTTGGGATTGTTGCGCCGCCGATATCCACAGGAGCGCAACATAGAGGTTCTCCTTGATTCGATGGTACTCGATAATGGGCCTGCTTCAAGCGACGGCTTTCAAGCAACCGGTGGGCAAGGGGAATTTTCGCAATAGAATGAGACTTATCGTACAGAACCAGCAGGCGTGGATCGAGCGCCTGGCCCGCTGGGCCGCAACCCGGCACCAGGTTTTTTACCTGAGCAGCTGCGGACAGCCCGATGCTGCCGACCTGGGCTCTTACGAGCTGCTGATCGGCGTTGGTATCCGACGTCGCACAATCGTTTCTGCCGACCTCCAAAGCGACTGGAACGCTCTGGAAAAACTGGTTCACTCCGCCACCTGGAAGTTCTTCGCCCTGGCCTACGATTTCAACCCGGAAAACCCATCCACCCGGGCCCCCTCCCAACCCGATGCACTGCGGTGGCCACTGCTGTACATGATTGAACCGGAACATGTGGTCACCCTCGGCAAGCGGGGAGAGCTCGGGGTATTTTCGAACTCACCGTGGACCGTACTGAGAGAAATTGTCGCCTGCGATCCCGGTGATCCAGCGACCGTGGCGCTGAAAATAAACAGTGAGGGCCGGGTATCGATGGACTTCGAGCAGTACCGGCAAAAAGTCGAATTCATCCGGCAGGAAATCGCGCGCGGCAACCTGTACGAAATGAACCTGTGCCTGGAAACGGTGATAGACGATATCGAAATACCCTGCCCCTTTGCGCTCCACCAGGCACTCATTAGCAGCTCCCCCACGCCTTTTTCCAGCTATGTTCAGCTCGATGGCATGCACCTGCTGTGTGCCAGCCCGGAACGCTTTATCCGCCGGGCCGGCAACAGGCTCTACAGCCAGCCCATCAAGGGAACGGCCCACCGTCACGAAGACCCGGGCAAGGACCGGAAAAGCAGGGACTACCTGACGCATTCCGAGAAGGAAAGGGCCGAGCACATCATGATCGTGGACCTGATGCGCAATGATCTGGGCAGGGTGGCCACCACCGGCTCTGTAAAAGTAGAGGAGTTATGCGGAATCTATCCCTTCAGGCAGGTGTTCCAGATGATCAGCACCATCTCCTGTGAACTCCATGACGGAATTGGCTTTCTGGATGTGCTGCGCGCCGCCTATCCCATGGGCAGCATGACCGGCGCGCCAAAGACCATCGTCATGGACTACATCGCCGCACTGGAACCCTCGGCCCGGGGTTGGTTCAGTGGCAGCGTGGGCTATATCGATCCGCATGGGGATTTTGATGCCAACGTGGTGATACGCAGCCTTTTGTACGACAGCAATCTGAACAAAGCCAAGTATTCGATGGGCGGCGCCATCACCCACGACTCTGATCCGCGGGCGGAATATGCAGAATGCTGGCTCAAGGCATCGGCAATCGACGCCCTGCTGCGCCGCTCTGTCGAGGCAGCACAGTGGACGACTGCCTGAAACGGAGCTTTGCTTTTAACTGCTACGGCACCCGGCGGAGTGATTCCCGGGGCCGGGTGGAGGCAACATCGCTCATCAGCGTCAGCGTGTGGCAAACCACTGGACGAATTCGTCGAACTCCACCCGCCCGCTGCCATCGCTGTCGATGGCCTGAAAGCCCATCGCCGCGCTTTTATCGGTATCCTTGGTATCCAGCGCCTGCAGCAGGCGCACAAACTCCGACAATTCCAGCCTGCCATCGCCATCACTGTCAAAGTGCTCGAAGTTCTCGCGCAGTTCTTCCGCGGATATTTCACGCATCCCGATATTTCCCCGTGACGTTTCAGCCATTATAGCCCCCTGCGGCAACCCGATATATATTAGAGCCGTGGAAACACGCCACTGCGCCTCTGGAGACTCGCCGATTGGTCAATCTGCAGGCATCCGTCTACACTCCAGGCTCAATACTCATTGATATCACAGGACCGACCATGCTCAACAAACTTGCCGGAATTGCCACACTGATCGCACTGGCCGGTTGTACCGCAACGCAAGAACCACACACACTTTCCACTGTCGAGGAAATACGCCCCGGCCTGCTGAAAGGCTATCTGCCAATGAACGAATTGCCTGACAGCGGTGCCCTGCTGCCTGCGCCGCCGGCACCGGGCTCCACCCTGCAGGCCGTCGACGAAGAAGCCAACCTGGCGTACCGGCCGTTGCGCGGCACCGCTCGCTGGGAGCTGGCTGCCAGGGACGCCGACTTGCGCTTCCCGGCTGCGGCCAGCATTTTCTCCTGTGCACTGGATCTGCCGATCAGCGAACAGCAGACCCCCTTCCTCTACCGTGTGCTGCACCGCTCCCTCGCCGACGCCGGTCTGTCTACCTACACCGCCAAGAACAAATACCAGCGCCCCCGCCCTTTTATGGCCAACGGCCTGGGTAGCTGCACCCCGGGCGAAGAGGAGATGCTCAGCAAGGATGGCTCCTACCCTTCCGGTCACACCGCGCTAGGCTGGGCCTGGGCGCTGTTGCTGGCGGAACTGGCACCCGAGCGAAAGGACACCATCTTCCTGCGCGGCTGGGCCTTTGGTGAAAGCCGTGAAATCTGCAATGTGCACTGGAACAGCGATACCGACATGGGCCGGATGGTGGGGGCGACTGCGGTCGCAGCACTGCACAGCAACGCCGACTTCCAGGCGGATTTTGTCGAGGCGGCGCGGGAAGTGTCTGCCCTGCGCAAAAGCGGCGCCACGTCACCGCTGGATTGCGAGGCGGAACGACAGGCGCTCAATGGCAAGTAAAAGAGAACCGCCCGGCACAGGGCCGGGCGCCGTGTGAGAGCACCGCGGCCTCAACTGTCCGCCTGCAACGCCTCGGTCAGTGCCGCTTCGATTTCCTGGGCGGAAACGCTCATCTCGCTCGCACCTTCACGTTTGCGCTTGCGCTCGTCGTGATAGGCCAGGCCAGTACCGGCGGGAATCAGGCGACCCACCACCACGTTTTCCTTGAGGCCGCGCAGGTAGTCGCGCTTGCCGGTCACCGCCGCTTCGGTCAGCACCCGGGTGGTCTCCTGGAAGGAGGCCGCGGAAATGAAGCTCTCGGTGGCCAGCGAGGCCTTGGTGATACCCAGCAGTTCGCGCTCGGCGGTGGCCGGCACCAGGCCCTCCGCCAGCAAGCGCTCGTTCTCCTCTAGGAAGGTGGTGAATTCCACCTGCTCGCCCTTGATCAGGGTGGAGTCGCCACTGGAGGCAATGATCACCTTG
>JBKDZQ010000377.1:0-2690 GCA_047971325.1 Parahaliea sp. | reverse complement strand
TGCTCACGCCAATATGACGCGCGGGGTGGTGCAGGCAGCTTTCCATCAGCGGCTGTGGCACCGCCAACACGACCTGGGCGTAATCAGCGGCGAAATGCAGTTCGTAAGGCTCGGAACTCAGGCAAATGGTGAAATCCCCGGGCTGCAAACGGGCTTCGCGACCACCATGGACGATCCGGCTCTCCCCCTCCACCTGCACCTTGACCAGATACTTGGTGTCGCTGACACGGCCGATATCGCTGCGCCGCCGATACACGTCGAGGGGACTGCTGCGCACGGCGGCAAAAGCAACCTCACCCAGCTGGCAGTGCCGGAGCTGGCCGCGAAAGGAATTCCGCTGTTCCCGGGACAACTCGCAGGCCATGGGGAAAAACAGCTCATTCACCTGCGAGTGAAATTGCTCGAAGTGCTGTAACCCCGGCTGTGTCAGACTACCCTGTACTGCCATTGCGCTGTCTCCGCGAAACGGTTGCGGGCATCCCTGAGCCCAGTGAAACCCTGACCAATACCAAAAGTCAAACGCCCATTGCTCAATTTTTGACCTTGCTATCTGCTACGAATTCTGCACCTACGCCCCTGCTCCCTCCCGGCCGAATTCCGAGCGCAGCAACAGCGCCCGATAGTTCTGGCGATCGACATCCGCCCGCGCCGAGTGGTCTGTCACCGAAAACAGCCAGCAGGCCACCAGTGCCAATGGCAGGGTAAACAGCGCCGGATAATCGTAGGGGAACAGGGCCCGTTCAAAGCCGAGCACCGACACCCAGACCTGCGGCCCGATCACGATCAGCACCACCGATGACACCAGTCCCAGCAGAGCACCCACCACGGCGCCCCGGGTGGTCAGTCCGGGCCAGAACAGGGACAGGAACAAAAGAGGAAAGTTGACCGAGGCGGCAACCACCATCGGCATGGTGGCAATGAAGGCAACATTTTCGTTCTGGAACAGGACCCCCAGCACCACCGCCACCACCCCCACCACCACGGTGGTCACCTTGGTCAGCAGCAGCTCCCGCGCCGGGTCGGGCTCGCCCCTGCAGATGACCTCGGCGTAGAGATCGTGGGACACAGCGGCCGCGGCCGACACGGTAAGCCCCGCCACCACCGCCAGGATGGTAGCGAAGGTCACCGCCGACATGAAGCCGGTCAGCACATCGCCACCCACGGCGGTGGCCAGGTGGATCGCGGCCATGTTGCTGCCGCCGATCAGCGAACCGGCCTCAAAGAACTCGGCGCGACCATTGAGCAGCATCACCGCGCCGTAGCCGATCACGATCAGCGCCAGGTAGAAGTAGCCCATAAACAGCGAAGCGTAAAAAGCCGAGCGTTTGGCCTGGTGCATGTCCGGCACCGTGTACAGGCGCATCAGGATATGCGGCAGGCCCAGGGTGCCGAACAGCATCGCCACCAGGGTAGTGGTGACCTGTACCGGGTCCTGGAACAGTTGTCCCGGGCGCAAGATGGCGTCACCGCGGGGATGGGCGGCGGACGCCGCCGCCAGCAATCGGTCGAGGCTGAAGCCACAGTGGTAGAGCACCAGCAACGCACAAACGGTCACACCGAACAGCAACAGGATGGCCTTGACGATCTGCACCCAGGTGGTCGCCAGCATGCCACCGAATACCACATAGGCCAGCACCAGTGCGCTCACTGCCGCCACCGCGATCTCATAGGGCAGACCGAACAGCAACTGGATCAGCTTGCCGGCCCCGACCATCTGCGCGATCAGGTACAGAATGACCACCGTGAGGGTGCCACCAATCGCCACCAGCCGGATCCGGGTGCGCTCCAGGCGCTCGGACACCACATCGACAAAAGTAAAACGCCCCAGGTTGCGCACCCGGCGCGCCAGCAGGAACAGCATCAGCGGCCAGGCGGAAAACGCTCCCAGAGCCAGTACCAGCCCGTCGAAACCGCCGAGGAAAATCAGACCGGTAATGCCGAGAAAAGAGGCCGCTGACATGAAGTCCCCGGCGATGGCAGCGCCGTTGCGCAGGCCGCCGATCTGCCCCCCGGCGTTGTAGAAGTCGCGGCTGCTGCGGGTGCGCCGCGCCGCCCACCAGGTGATGAACAGCGTCACCACCACAAACGCCAGGAACATGCCGATTGCCACCGGGTTGAGCGCCTGGCGGGCCACCTCACCCTCGAGCGCGGGCGCGGCGACCGACGGGGCGCTGGCCAGACACAGCCCAGGGGCTGCCGGCGAAAGGCCGGGAAAGGCGTAGCGAAGTGCGCTCATCATCCTATTCCTCCCGCCGGTAGAACCACAGGAACACCAGCTCCAGCGCCAGGAAAAACAGGATGAGCAACACGAACATCAGCAGCGAGCCCGTGATGTGACTGCCGGGCAGGCTGCGGGTCAGGAAGGCTCCAGTGTCCGTCCAGTTGAGCACAAAGGCAAAATACGACAGCAAAATGATGGCCGAAAACAGCATTCTGCGCCGATTGCGGCGCCGGACAAGTGCGAGCTTCCCTTGCGTTTCCATGATTCCTCACAGGTTATTATTCAATGGGTGAATGACACCGAACCAAGGTCCACTCACGCACCAGCCCGCCGGCCGGAACGAATACCTCTGAATTCATCGCCACTCATTCACGGGTGGCAGGTAGCGCAACTGTGCACCGGCCCGGAGTCCTCCCCCTTGTCCCGCGCCGCCAGGTGGCAGTCGCGACAGAAACCGTGGAAGCGGGTT
>JBKDZQ010000376.1:0-3419 GCA_047971325.1 Parahaliea sp. | reverse complement strand
GCCAGTAGGTGAAGCGGTGGTAGGTCAAACCGTGCTCTCGACAGAAGGCGGCACCGGAAAGCTCCGATGCCTGCCAGGCGGTGATGTGTTGTTGCCAGTTGTTCTGATGATCCTGGGTGTGCACGGGGAGAGCCTCCGGTGAATAGGGGAGGCTTCAGTGTCACGGGGATTGAGTGCGATTTGAAGGGGCGGATTCTTTGGCGCTTACCAGAAAATCCATGACAAAGAAACTGGGAAAACTTGTCTTCTCCGGGGCGGAATTACCTGAGAACGGGTTCGTGGATCAGTGTGGGAGACAACAAGGGGCTTGAGCTGTCCCGGCCGTGCATTGCCCAGGCGTCACTGCAAACTGCGGGCCTGTCGCTCGGCCTCTTCCCATTCGATCAGCCCGCCACCCAGTCCTGATCGCAGATATATCCTCCCAGTGCGCGAGCAGGCCATACAGCTTCACAGCTTCAAGGCCTGGATCCGTAATGCAAGTTCATCCATTGTCGTCATGTTCCCCCTCCATGGCATCGCTTATTGCATGCTCCACAGGTGCCTGTTGCGCCAACTGGTCGTAGCCGTTCAGGGCGTGGGGGCGCACCACCAGGTCGCGTACTTGGGCTTTGTCCGGCAAAGGAATCGCCAACGGTGGCGGTTGGTCGCGCTGTTCCCGGCGCCGCTGCAGGCTCAGGCGCACGGCGTCTGGCGACGGGTTTTACGACAGAAGGTGGGTCATGATGGCGCGCAGTTTCATCGGCTTGACCGGCTTGTTCAGCAGGCTGTAGCCCAGTTCGCCGACCTGCTGGCGCAGTTCGCGGGTGTAGTTGGCGGTGATCATGATCACCGGCAGGCTGGTGGGCAGGTGGCGGAATACGCTTTCCAGGGCGTCCAGCCCGGTAGTGTCGTCGTCCAGGTGGTAGTCGGCGATGATCAGCTCCGGCGAGGCTTCCCCGCGCCGCAGGAAGCTGTCCAGTTCCTCCAGTGACAGTACGCTGTTCACCTGGCAGCCCCACTTTCCCAGTACGATCTCCATGCCCTCGCAGATGGTGGCGTCGTTGTCGATGACCAGGATGCGGCGGCCCCTGAGATTGTCGCCGAGAACAGCGGTTTCCTCGCTGCGCCCGCTTTCCCGCGCCAGCCGGCCGTAGGGCACTCGCACGGTGAAGGCGGAGCCGCGTCCGGCCCGGGACCGCACCAGAATCTCGCAGCCCAGCACGCCGGCCAGTTTTTCCACGATGGCCAGACCCAGGCCCAGCCCCTTTTCGTCCCGGGGGGCGGATTTGTGCACGCGCTGGAATTCCTTGAAGATCCTCGGCAGCTGGTCTTGCGGGATGCCGATGCCGGTGTCCCACACCTGGATGTCGAGGCTGAGCGCGCGCCGCCGGCAGCCGAGCAGGATGCGCCCGCTTTCGGTGTAGCGGATGGCGTTGGTGAGGAAGTTGCGCAGAATGCGCGCCAGCAACTGGCTGTCGGAGTGCACCACGGCGCGGCTTGTGATCAGGTCGAAACCAAGACCCGCGCGTTCGGCCTGGGGGGCGTACTCATTGGCCAGGGTATGCAGCAGGCTGTCGATGGAAAAGGGCTCCGGCACCGCCTCCACCACCCCCGCCTCCAGCTTGGAGATGTCCACCAGGGTGGTGATGATCGACTCCACGTCGTCGAGGGTGCGCGCCAGGGAGGCGGCAGTGCGGTGGGTCTCCCGGGGCAGGTTCTCGCTCAGCAGGCCGGCGGAGAACAGGCGTGCCGCGTTCAGCGGCTGCAGCAGATCGTGGCCTGCCGCCGCCATGAATTTAACCTTGGATTCGTTGGCTTGTTCCGCCACGCGGGTGGTCGCCAGCAGTTCCTGTTCCACCTGGGCCCGCTCCTGCACTTCCAGTTGCAGTTGCTTGTTCAGCTCTTGCAGTTCGCGGGTGCGTTCGTAGACCCGCTGCTCCATGTGCTGGTAGGCGTGCTTGAGAGCCTGGGCGGTGCGGCGCTGGCTGGTCACATCCTGCTCCAGGGCAAAAAAACCGACCACAGTGTTGTCGGCGTCGTAGTGGGGAATATAAGTCTTCAGGGAGGTGCGGCGCCGCTGGTCGGGCAGGGTCTGCTCCACCTCGAAGTCCACCATCTGCCCGCCCAGGGCCGCCTCCACGTACTCCCGCACCTGCTCGTAGCCCGCATCGCCCAGCACCTGCCACAGGAACTTGCCCTCGATCTCCCGGATGGGCCGGAAAAACCACTGTTCGAAGGCGCGGTTGGTGAATTCGAAACGCCGGGCGTCGTTGATATAGGAAATCAGCGCTGGCATGGCATCGGTGATCAGGCGCAGGCGCTTTTCACTCTCCCGCAGGGCCTCGGCGTTGCGGGCGCGCTCGGTGATGTCGGTGTAGGTGTTGACGTAGCCGCCCCCGGACACGCCGCGGCTGCGGATATCCAATGCCAGGCCGTTGGCCAGCCGCTTTTCCTTCTCGTAGACGCCGCCGTTGTCCTGGCCGTTGGCCTGCAGGGCGTGAAAGGCAAGCGCCTCCCCGTGGACCTCGGTGCCGCGCAGCAGCTCGATAAAGCCAGCACCGTGGTGGACGGTCGCCGCCGGCACCCCGGTCAACTCGACAAAGCGCTGGTTCCAGAACTCGATCTGGTGGTGGGCATTGACCAGGCACACCCCCTGGGGCAGGTTGTCCAGGGTGGACTGGAGGATGCGGTTTTTTTCCTCCGACACCCGTTCCCGTCGCTCCAGTTCATCCTCCTTGACCCGGGTGATATCGGTGTAGACGATCGCCAGGCCGCCGTCGGAGGTGGGGCGCTCCACCATCTGCAGCCAGCGCCCGTTGCACAGGCGGAAAACCGAGGGTTTGGAGCTGTCCTCGCTGCGCGCGGTAACCTGTTCCACCGGCTTGTTGGCGGGGTCGATAATGCCGTGGCGGATGGCCATCGGCACCAGTTCGGTGACCCGGGTGACGCCCACCTCGATGGGCGCCTCGGTATCCCGCCAGAAATCGTAGAAGTTGCTGTTGGCCATCAGCAGTCGCCGGTCCTTGTCGAACAGCACGATGGCGTCGGAAATGCCCTCGATCAGGTCGATCAGCCGCTGCTGGCCGAGTTCCGATTCCAGCCGGCTCCGGGTCAGGTGCAGGTTCACTTCCTGCAGCCGGCTCTGGGTCTGGCGCAGCTTGATGGAATTGGATTTGACCTTCTCCGCCAGCAGGGCGGCGTTCTGGAAGGAGCTGTAGGCGGTGCTGTAGTTGCCCCAGCCCATCTCCACCCGCTGCATCAGCACCCTGTTGATTTTGGTCAGCTTGTCGTTTTCGTAGCGGGCGGCTTCCAGTTCCTTGCGCAGGTGCTCCACCGGGTCGGACCCGGAACGGCTCGCCGGCGCCGGTGTCTCCCTCACGGACACCGGGCACCGCGTTGCGGGTAGCCGATGGCCACACCGGTAAAGGAGTGGTTGGTGT
>JBKDZQ010000375.1:0-13842 GCA_047971325.1 Parahaliea sp. | reverse complement strand
GACGACAACATCGTCAATGCCCATGCTGAAGCGGATGGCAGCCTGTCCAATGTGGTGGAGGAAGACTGCCAATGATTGCCACGATACGCACACCCCGGGCCGTTAGCGGTTTTACCCTGATCGAGGTGCTGGCCGCCTTTGTCATCCTGTCGATCGGGCTGCTGGGTATCGTCAGCCTGCAGGCCCTGTCGAAGACCTCCCAGCACCAGGGTTTGCAGCGTACCCGCGCGGTGACGCTGGCGGATGAGATGGTGGAGCGCATTCGCCTCAATCCCGCCGGGATGGCCACCTATGTCGCCGCCACGATTCTGGGGAAAGGTGAGCTGGCCGTACCCGATCCGGACTGTTCGGCGGCAACCTGTACGGCCGTGCAATTGGCCACCTACGACCTGTGGGAATGGGAGCAGGCCCTGCTTGGCGCCGCCGACACCGCGGTGGTGGGGGGCAGCACCGTTAATACCGGCGGCCTGGTGACGCCGCGGGGCTGCATCGACTTTAGCGCCGCCACCGACAAGACCAACACCGGCATGCTCAGCGTAATCGTGCAGTGGCGGGGCCTTGAAGCCACCAGTGACGGCTGGCAGAACGGAGATGCCATCTGCGGCGATGCCGCTGATTTTGGCGGTGGGACCCATCGCCGCCAGGTGGTGGTGGGCAGCTATATCGTGGATCGGAGCGAGTTATTATGACGTCTCCCCTTGCCAGTCGCGGCCTGTCGCTGATCGAGTTCATGGTGGCCATGCTGCTGGGCACCATCCTGATCGGTGGGGCGGTATCGGTCTACCTGGCCTCCAAGCGCTCCTATACCGAGGTCGAGCGCTTCGCCAGTATGTCCGAGAACGGGCGTTTTGCCATGGATGTGGTGAGTTACTCCCTACGCCATGTCGGTTTTTTTGGCCAGGTGTTGGGAGCGGACATTAGACCCGGAGATGCATCCGGCTGGAATATTACCAACCCGTGCGACGGCTCGGCTGAAGTATTCAATCTTGCCGAGAATTTCTTTGTCGCCACCACCGACACAAATGGTGATGCCCTGGACTGTATCGATGACGCGCTCGCCAATACCCAGGTACTGGTCATCAAGCGTGTCCAGCCCTCGCCGCGCTACGATGCCGATCCGGATGATACATCTGCATCCACCGACGGTGTGTTGTCCTTTGTGCGCAGTGGCGGCGCTATTTTCGACAGTGATCGCGCCTACGTGGTCACCAACACGGAAAGCGGCATCGTGGTGGACGGGGCGGATACCCCCCCGGCCGTGGGGCAGGGTGATGAGGTACCCGAAGGCGTGGCCTGGCCCTATGTTTTCGAGGCTTACTACATTCAGAATCCCGCGCTACCCACCCTGAGCCGCAAGGTGCTGACGCGTACCGGCGGCCAGTGGGAAGTCATTACCGAGCAACTGGTCGAAGGGGTGGAGCGCATGAATTTCCGCTTTGGCATGGACGATCCCGCTGACCCCGACTGGGAGGTGGACACCTACACCGATATTGCCGGGGTCGGTGGCAACTGGGCGCAGGTGGCCTCCGTCGAGGTGTTTTTACTGTTGCGCACCCCGGAGCAGGATCTGTCCTATACCGACAATAAGACCTACCAGGTGGCGGACGAAACCTATACACCGGCGGACAATCTGCACCGTTTACTGTTGCGCAGCCGAGTTACACTGCGCAACCCCCAGCTTTCCCTGAGGTAGGCCCATGAACAAGTCCAGGTCGGTATCAGTGAGCAGTGCGCGGCAACAGGGGCTGGCACTGGTGATATCCCTGCTGTTTCTGCTGGTGGTGACCGTGATCAGCATCACCGCCGCCAGCAACAGCACCCAGGGCCTGAAAATGTCCGCCAACCTGCAGGACAGCTACCAGTCCTTCCAGGCGGCGGAGGCGGGGATCTACGCGGTGCTGGGGCAGACAGGAACTGCCTTTGATCCCCTGACTACACAGCCGGAAAACCTGACACCACTGCAGGGTGTTTCACCCTATCCGCTGGCCAACGTGACAGTAGAGGCATCGCCGGCGGTGGACCTGCGCGTCTATCTGCTGGCGGCGCGTGCGGTGTGTCCGCGCCAGCGAACCGAAAGTGGCGGCAACAGTGTCGATCTGCTGGATTGCGATTACTACCGCCTGAGCTCGGAGCACAGCGTGCCGCAGCGGGCGCGGACCCGGGTTGAACTCGGTGTGGTGAGAACAGTACTGGGTGAGCGGGGCTAGTTGTGGCGGCCACCCGAAAAGAGAAAGAGAGGGGAGACGTGAACATGAACAGTCAGAGAATGCGCGCCCTGCGCTGGTTGTCACTGCTGCTGGTGCCGCTGTTGGGCGCGGCATCGTATTGGGTCGGCGCCGATGACACGGAGATCTATCAGTCCACCTATGGCAGTGAAACCGGCTCCCGCCCCAAAGTGCTGATTGTTTTTGACGATTCGGGCAGTATGCGCACCACGGTGCAGGGCCAGAAGCCGCCCTACGACCCCGCCGGGAGCTACAAGATACGTGTGCCCGAGGACCGTATCTACTGGTCCACCAATGGCGAAGTGCCCGCCAGCAACAGTGCCAGCTGGTTCGATGCCGGCAGCAATCGCTGTGCAGCCTCTTTCGGCAGCCTGAACAGCAGTGGCAGTTTCATCGCCAACCGCGCCAGACGCTGGCAGGATTCCCGGACAGAGCAGGGCCAGTGTCGCTGGTATTGCCCGGAGGGCTCGGTATACCGGGATCTGCCGGGTAACAACAAGGACGGCTGTTACCAGGAATCGTCGGTCAGTGAGCCGGCCGCCAAACTGGTCTACCGGCAGAACGATGGCAGCAACAATACCTGCGCCAGAGGGCTGGTTTATGTCGACCCGCCAGGTGGCAACAACGATGCCTGCTATGAGCTGGTGGTTTCCGACAATCCGGTGCAGGGGTGGGTGAGAATCAAGAGCCCCACCGGGAATGCCACATGTAACCAAGACACCACCTATATGAGGGTGGGCTTTTCCGGTAACAGTGGCAACATCCAGGCGGCCTGTTACCGTGAGTACACCGAACCCTACTATACCTCCACCTCGCACTGGCAGTTTAGCGGCAAGGCGGGCTGGCTGTGTGAGGACGAAACTGTCATTCCCGGTAGCTGGGTGGGCCTGAGCAGCAGCTACAACAATCCGACCCATGTGGAATGCCTGAATGACGTCAGTGATGGCAACGCGGAAAACGGTGCCGGCGTCGCTAATGGCTTCCCCCGGAACAACGTGGTCAATGGCAACGAATATGGGACCGCTGTGGATTCGACCATAGACTGGGGCAGCCAGGCGGTGGGGTTTTTCAGCGGCCATTACCTGAACTGGTACTACGACGATTCACTCATACAGGATCGTTCGCGCATGTCTATCGCCCAGGAGGTGGTGTCCTTGCTGATTGCAAACAATACCGGCGTGGACTTTGGCCTGATGGAGTTCAACGCCAACGTCAACTCCAGCACCGACGGTGGCCGGGTGGTGGGTCGTGTACTGATCACCGATGACAACAACACCCGCACCACACACCGCAACTGGCTCGGGACCATGGTGAATTCCCTTACCGCGGACGGGAACACACCCCTGTGCGAGTCGATGTACGAGGCCTACCGCTATCTGGCGGGTGAGAAGGTGCTCTATGGAACGGAGATGGGAGCCACTAGGTACGATGCGCTGCCCAGGGACACTCAGGCCGAGCAGGGTGACTCCTACAAGTCACCCGGCACCGACTGCGCCTACACCTATATTATCCTGATGACGGATGGCGAACCGACCCAGGATACCGCCGCCAACACGTATATCGAGACCTTGACCGGCAAAACCTGCAAAAACTATGGCAGCAAGAACTGCCTTCCCGAGCTGGCGGAGTACATGGCCAACAACGACCTGGATGGCGATACCACCAACGGCAACCAGTACGGCATTACCTATACCATCGGTTTCACCACGAATCAGCAATTGCTGAGCGACACTGCGGCCAAGGGCAAGGGGCAGTACTACACGGCCAACAACGCGGATGAGCTGACCAAGGCCTTCCAGGGCGCACTGGTCAGCATTCTCTCCAAGGAAACCACCTTTACCTCGCCTTCGGTGGCGGTGAACAGCTTCACCCGGACCCAGAGTCGCAACGAGGTGTTCTATGCCATGTTCAAACCGGGAGATACCGTCGACTGGATCGGCAATATCAAGAAGCTGAAGATCGACAGCGCGGACCAGGTCAAACTGGTGGATGCCAATGGTGCCACCGCAATCGATCCGTCGACGGGTTATATCAAGGAGACGGCGGTGACCTTCTGGAATACCGCAGCGGATGGCGGCAAGGTCGAAATGGGCGGTGTCGGTGCCCGGCTGGTGGCGCGCAATCCCTCTACCCGCAAAATTTACAGCAATATCGGCAGTGCCGGTGCGCTGGCCGACTTCAATGCCACCAACCTCACGGCCGCCGCTGTGGGGGTGGCGGATGATGCATCGCTGTGGGCGATTTTCGGCGCCGCAACGGCGGAAGCCTTTGGCCAGCAGGTTGCCTGGGCCCAGGGCTACGACAGCTACAGCGACAATGCCAGCCTGCGCACCAGCGCCAGGGACTGGATCATGGGGGATGTCCTGCACAGCCAGCCGCTGGTGGTGAACTATGGCGCGCGGGTGGGCTATACCAAGGACAATCCGGACATGCGGCTGCTGGTTGGCACCAACGGCGGTTTTGTGCATATGTTCAGTGCCGGCGACGGCGACGAGGACTGGGCCTTTATCCCCAGGGAGCTTTACAGCAAGCTGCCCCTGCGCCGGCGCAACGCGGTTTCCAGCGACAATATCTATGGCATGGACCTGACACCGGTTACCTACACCTACGATGCCAACAACGACGGCACCCTGGACAGCGCTGCTGGTGACAAGGTCTGGGCCTTCTTTGGCATGCGCCGGGGGGGGCGCAGCTACTACGCGCTGGACCTGTCCAGCCCCGACAGCCCGAGCTACCTGTGGCGGATTGGGCCCGATGTCGAGGGCTTTGGCGAGTTGGGGCAGAGCTGGTCGGAACCGGTGGTAACGCGCATACCGGGCTACAATGATGCCGACGGCAATCCCAAGCCGGTGCTGATCTTCGGCGCCGGCTACGACACCAGCAAGGATGCCTCCGGTGTCGCCACGCAGGATAGCGAAGGCCGGGGTATCTTCATTGTCGATGCGCAGACCGGCGCCCTGGTCTGGAGTGTGACGCCCGCCGCCAACAGTGCCAAGAATCTCAAGGAAGCCGGTCTTGTCCACTCGGTACCGGCGGATGTCGCGGTACTGGACAGCAACGGCGATAGGCTCACCGATCGCATCTATTTTGCCGATACCGGCGGCAATCTCTGGCGGGTGGACCTGGGGGGTGGCGCCTTGCCGAGCGCCACGCAGGATACCTGGCGGATCACCAAGCTGGCGGATTTCAGCGGCACTAGCGTGGACAGTGACCGGCGCTTCTTCAATGCCCCGGATATCGTGCGCATCCGTTTTGCCGGCCAGCCGGTGGATGCGCTGATCATCGGTAGCGGCGACCGCACCAACCCGAACGCCACCGATGTCGACAACTGGCTCTATCTGGTGCGTGACCAGGCGGTCCTGCCCTATGTGACCAAGCGGCCGACCAGCACCGAATGCGTCGACGCGGCGACAGCGGACTTCCGCTGCACACTGCCATTGAAGGACAGCGATCTTTTCGATATCACCAGTAATGTGCTGGTCGATGGTACTGTACTGGAGAAGGCCGCAGCCAAAAGCAGCCTGATCAATGCCCACGGCTGGCGCTACGCCTTCCAGGGCTTTGGCGAGAAGGGTCTGTCCAAGTCGGTAACCCTCGACGGCAAGGTCTATGTCACCACCTTTACCCCGGCCAACCTGCTGGAGACTATCAACGTCTGCGAGCCGCAGGCGGGCAAGGGCACGCTGTACAGCTTTGACCTTTACACTGGTGACCGCGAGGGTTCTTCCATGGGGCCGATCCTTCCCGATACCCCGTCGATTTATTTTGGTGAAGACGGGTCGGTGCATATCGTATTGCCTCCTGGTAGCCCAGGGGGCGATGATGACTCCTCTCCTGGCCTCAAGCGGGTAGAGGCGACCCTGGAACCCCCCTACGGCAACTACTGGTTCCAGGAGGAATACTAGTGAAACACCAGAATAGTGCCATGCCAGCGCAGCGGGGCTTTACCCTGTCGGAACTGGTGGTGGTGGTGGCGATTGTCGGCATTTTGCTGGCGGTCGCCCTGCCGGGTTACCAGAACAGCATGCAGAAAGGGCGGCGCAGCGACGCCAAGTCCGCCCTGCTCGATGTGGCCAACCGCCAGGAACAGTTCATGCTTGACCACAACACCTATACCACGGACATGACCGACCTGGGTTTCAGTGCCGATCCAATGGTCTCCGAAGAGCAGTATTACACGGTGGATGCCGCGGCCTGTACCAGCGGCGCCATTGGCAATTGCTACCTGCTCACGGCAACACCCCAGGCCAGTGGTCCGCTGGCCAGGGACAGCCGGTGCACCACCCTGACGCTGGACTCCAGGGGCCAGAAAAACGCAAGCGGTTCCGCCGTTGCCGAGTGCTGGTAGGTCCGCGCTGTGAAGACAAGTGAGGAGAGATGACCATGAAAACAGTTGCCAGATACATGGCGGTATGTGGTGTCCTGGCCTGTGCCACGGCGGCGATGGCACAGCCGCGGCCCTTGCCTGAGCGGGTGTTCAATTGTCAGGTGATGACCAAGTCCGGTATCAACGGCCTGGTGCGGGTGCAGGTGAACAATGCCGACGAGGCGCGGGACCTTGCCGCCCGCTCGGAAGCCGTGGACATGTCCGGCCGGCTGGCGCCGGCACTGTCGGTGGTCGTGTGTGTCCGGCAGCCCGACGGCCGCTTCCGGGACGGCGGCTTCCAGAAATTCGTCGACGAACTGGCCCGCTGACAACCCGAAGCTGGCGGGTGACACGCCAGCCCCTGTCTGGAGAGACCATGCTCTATGTAATTCGCGATGCCTCGGGCGCCATTGAGTCGATCTGCCGCGAGCCGCTTGCCGGCGCCACCGAGCTGGCTCCGGATTCACCGGAGCTGGCGCAGTTCCTGCAAGCGGGCGGAGAGGTCGGGCACCAACTGGACGCCACCGACCTCGGCTTCATCCGCGTGGTGGAGGACCTCGTCGAGTTGCTGGTAGAAAAGGGTGTGATCCTGTTCACTGAACTCCCGGCATCCGCGCAGCAGAAAATGCTCTACCGGCAGACCCTCAGAAGTGGCATGAGAAACCAGCTCAACCTTCTGGGCGAAGACTGACCACCCCGGGATTTTCCACCACCCTGCTGCTAGTGGCCGTGGTCCGAACCACCGGGCCGGTAATGCCGTCGATTCCCAGTTCCATCAGGGTCGCCTGTTCCGCTTCGCTGCGCACCCCCTCCGCAATCACCTTGATGCCGATGGAATGCCCCAGGGTGCACAGGATGCGCAGCAGGGTCTGGTTGGCGGGGTTGGACTGAATGTCGCGTACAAAGACCACATCCACCTTGAGCTGATCCAGGCCGACGTCGTGCAGCTTGCCGATACCAGCCAGCTGGTGCCCCATATGTTCGATGGCGACTTTGCAGCCGTGCAGCCTGGCGCGCTCGGTAATCAGCTTGAAGTGGTCCAGGTGGCGGAAGGCCGTGGCCTCGGGGATACCTATCCACAGTCGCCGTGCGGCTGCGGCATTGCTGGCCAGGCGGTGGCTGAGCCAGGCCGGGAAGCCGGGCTCGACCACGGCGGCGACCGACAGCTTCACGCACAGCGGTTTGTTGTGTACGGCGATCTGCTGCAGCGCCATCTCGATCACATGGCGGTCCAGGTCGAGTGATTTGTCCAGCCGGTTGACCCAGGGCAGGAAGGTGCCTGCTACCAGTATCTTGCCTTCGCGTTCCAGGCGCACCGGGCTTTCGTAGTGGATCAGTTTGCCATCGCGGTCCACCACCGGAAACGAGGCCAGGCTGAAGCGGCCCTGGTCAAAGGCCTCGTCAAATACGCTCTGCCAGCGCAGGATCTGCTCGCGCATCGGCAGCACCTGTACATCCCCGCGGTGGGCGATGTTGATGCTCGAATCCCGGGCTTTTTCCGCGGTGAGCAGGGCCGCGTCGAGTCGGGTCATCAGCTCGGTGACGCTCTCGCCGTGCAGGTCGAGAGTGGCGGCAACGGGCAGTTCGACATTGTTCACGTCGTTATCGGCGAGTACGTTGTGCACCGCGCGCTGGACTTCGGCGGCAATCACGCCCGGTTCCATCGCCCGTGGGGCCAGCAGGGCGAAGTCGGAGCCGTTCAGCCGGGAGGACGACCAGCGGCTGTGACTTGCCACCACGCTGTTGAGGGCGTTGCCGATTTCACGTAACTGGTTGTCCACGGTCTTGCGTCCGTAGACCTGGTTCAATTGCGCGAGACCGCTGACCCGCAGCAACACCATCAGGCCCGAACCGTTGGCATTGTCGCTTTCCAGTGCGCCCGCCAGGGTTTTCATGAAGGGCTCGCGGTTGGTGAGGCCGGTAATCTTGTCGATATGGGTTTCGTGCTTCCACTTTTCCAGGCGCGCCGCTTCCTCCTTCAGTAGCCGCTGCATACGGGTGGAGAGGGTGTTCATGGCGGCGACCACTTTGCGAAATTCCAGTGTGGCCGGCTGGGCAATGGTGATAAAGCGGCGGTTGCCGATGGCTTCGGCCTGGGTCACAACATCGTTCAGCGGGTTCAGGATGCGGCGCAGCAGGTAACTGCCCAGCAGGCCGCTGCAGAGCAGGGCGGCGACAAAGATCAGCACCAGCAGTTTCGAGCTTTGCCACAGCTCGTGGTAGGCCAGGCGGGAGTGGCTGCGCAGGGTCAGCGTGCCGACCTGCTGCCAGCCGTTTTGAATATTGGCGCTGCCCGGCTCCACCTTGATGGGCAACAGGGCGGTGAACCAGGCGGGTGCCTCCGCGATGGGTTCCCTGTTCTCACGGCGGATGATGGTATTGCCTTCGGTGTCCTTCAGCTCGATCAGTTCATAGTGCCCGGCGTCGAACTGGGCCGATATGGTCAGCTCCAGCAGCACTGGATCCGCGTCCTGCTGGGTGAGGGAAAGGGCCAGTGCGTTGGCGTTGTCCACATTCTTCATGTAGAGCGCTTGCTCGAGATAGGCCCTGGTCGAAAGACTGTTGACAACGATGCCGCCGCCACACACTAGCAGCAGCAGTAGTATGATGGCGAGCCAGAGTTGCTTGTGTAGTGACATGACGTGCTCCCTTTTTTGCCCTTAGCCGAGTCCGTCGGCCGACATGCGCTGAAGGATCTCGCGCCAGCGGGACAGCCTGGCACCCGGGTCCTGGGTGGCGGAGGCTACGGCGCCACCCACCCACAGACCCTTGCTGTTGAAACCGAACACTGGCTTGAGATCCGGACGTTTTGAAGCGGGTTGGATAGAGTCGACCAGATTATCGAGAATCAGCGGCTCCGCATTGGGTTTGGCGTAGTAGGCCAGCACCATATGTGCCTCGTACTGCCGGTCCAGCGCGTTGCCACCGATGTGGGCCTTGACGTAGGTGATTCTCAGTTTGTCGACATCGGTTCCGGCCAGCAACAGGGTCATGTACTTGGCTATGCTGAAGTCTTCGCAGTCCCCGGAGCCGCGGGCCATGGTTTCCAGCGGTGTGGCCCAGTAGTCGTATTTTTCCCAGGTTTCCATGTCTTCGCGCCAGTCGATGCGCTGGTTGAAGAAGGTGTTTACCTGCTCGAGCCTGCTGCTGTCGTCCAGCGCGGCGATGCGCTCGACCATGGCCCGCCAGTCGCTGACGGTGGTGGCGGCGTGGTTGCCATAGCGGCTCTGAGCCAGGGACTGCATGCGTTCAAGATTGATCCTGGTCGCGAGGGAAATGGCCAGGACGAGCGCAGGAGATGCAGTGAACAGTACCGCAGCGAGCGTGACACTGCCCCCAGGGAACAGCGTGTGTCTGGTTTTTTTCAACGATAAGCCCCGAGTTAGCTCCGCCCCGTGAACTCCGGCGTCCCTTTTCCGGACAGGGCGATTGATAGTCTGTGTACACCGATTTTAACGCACTTCCCACCCGAGGATACGCATCTGCCCCTTACGGGGCAGTTTTGGGTGGATATTTGTGACCTGATTCAAAACTACTTTTACTTTGCAGGTATTTTTCGTTGATTTAACACCGCTGCGTGGGATGAAATTGTTCGGTGACAGGATGTTATAAAACAACGAAGAAAATTATTTGCAGGAGCGGGGGACGTATTGCAATGCGAGTGAGCTGGATTGGGGCAGTTATCCTGGTATTGGGTGTTGGCAGCGCGGGTGCCCAGGGGCAGGCCATCGCCGACTTCGAACAGGCCGTAAGGCAAGCGGTCACCACCAATCCCAAGGTTGTCTATAACTGGTATGAATTCGAGGCCAGTCGTGAGGCGCAGCGGGTGGTCAGGGGCGCTTACTATCCCAGTGTCGATCTGGACGCTGATATTGGCCGCGAGGATCGTGAGACACCGCTGGTGGATTTCGACGACTATTCACGGGATGCCGTGCGCCTGCGCATTACGCAGCTGCTGTTCGATGGATTCCAGACGCGGGACAATGTGCGCCGGGCCGGTTTTGAAAAACTGTCCCGCTACTATGAATTGCAGCGCGCCTCCCAGGAAGTCGCGCTGGAAGCGGTGCAGGCCTACCTCGATACCGCGCGCTATCAGCAGCTGGTGGCCTTCGCCGAGGATAATTATGTGGTGCATCGCCAGGTCTACGACAAAATTGCCGAGCGTACCGGCGGCGGCGTCAGCCAGGGTGTGGATCTGGAGCAGGCCTCGGCACGGGTGGCGCTGGCACAATCCAACCTGCTCACCGAGATGACCAACCTGCACGACGTCCAGGCCCGTTTCCAGCGGGTGATAGGCGATGCGCCGGCGGACAAGCTGTCGCTGCCGACCGTTCCGGTCAGCATGATTCCCGAACTGCGCACTTCCGCGCTGGATCTGGCCTACCGGGAAAGCCCGGAAATCGATGCAGCCATCGAGACCCTGCGCGCGGCGCAGGCGGCCCTCAATGCCACCAGTGCGCCGTTCATGCCGCGCCTGGACCTGCGCTATCGCAATGAGGTCGAGCACGACACCGATGGCCTGGAGGGCCGCTACGACCTGCAGGCCATCGAATTGGTGATGAGCTACAACCTGTTCCGTGGTGGTTCCGACAGCGCCCGCAAGCGCGAGTACTACAACCGTTATCACTCGGCCATCGAGCAGCGCAAGCAGGCCTGCCTGAATGTGCGCCAGACCACCATGATCGCCTTCAACGATATCGCGGTCCTGCAGCAGCAGGTGGCCTATCTGGAGCGCAATCGCCTGGCCCAGGACAAAACGCGCCGGGCCTACCAGGATCAGTTCGACCTCGGGCAGCGTACCCTGCTGGACCTGCTCGATTCCCAGAACGAATACTTCGACACCCAGCGCGCCTACGCCAATGCGCGCATCAATCTCATTGCTGCCCAGGCACGTACCCTGGGCAGCATGGGTTTGCTGCTGAGCGCGCTGGACATGCAGGGCATCAACGCCGGGCAGATTGAGCAACTGAATCTCGACCTGTCCCGTGGCGATGACGAGCACGGTGATCCCCTGTGTCCGCCGGAACCGCCGCCTGTGGTATCGGTCGATAAAAAGGCACTGTTTTCCAGTCTGGCCGGGAGCAGGCCTTAAGCAAGTGCAAGCCAGGTCCTGTATTGCATCCGCGCTTCGGCGCGGTTTTTTTTGGCGGGAATTTTGCCTGGGGGCAGTGGTTTGCCATTGAGTTACTGTTTGTAACCTGCGCAGGCCAATGCTGGAGCCGGGTGGAGGGGCGGCTCAGGATCAAAGGGTTCACAATAGAAATGCAGTAGTATGTTCCTCCTATCTGGCAGGGCAGAGCTCCGGTGTTTGACTTGGCGCTGGCGGGCTCTACCATGGACACCATGTCGTTGCCATGCGCTGGCCCGATCTGGCAAGCTGCAGGAGAAGCCCCCATGAAATCACTGTCAGCTCCGTTTTCCATCGTGTTGCTCACCCTGGTGCTGGGGGGGCTGCCGGGAAAGGGCGAATCCGCCGCCGGAGAGCCCAGCGCCGACCAGCGCCTGCAGGCGCTCTACGAGCGCGAGTACAACTGGCGCCAGGACATGTCCGGCAAGGTGCGCGACGGGCAGGGCGAATGGCACAGCGGCTCCCGCTGGCCGCGGGTGGATGCCGACACCCAGGCGCGCAACCTGGCCTACTGGGAGCAGGTGCTGGTGGAACTGGAGGCGATTCCCCTCCAGCAACTGAGCCATCCGGAGCAGATCAACGCCGCCACCTTCCGCCAGATCGTCGAGACCCTGTCCGACCAGGTGCGCTTCCGGGCCTACGAGGCCCCGCTCAACTCGGATACCTTCTTCTGGACCGGTCTGTTTCCCCGCCTCGGCGGTTTTCCCGACGTCCAGGCCTACCGTCGCTATCTTGACCGCCTGAGGGATCTGCCCCGCTATTTCCGCGAGAACATGAGCAATATGCGCGCTGGACTGGCTCGGGGCTACAGCGTGCCCCGGGTGACCCTGGAGGGTCGGGAGAAGTCGCTGGAGGCCTACCTGGAGCCGGCAGAGAGGAACCCCTTCTGGACGCCCCTGGATGACTTCCCTGCCGCCATTGCCCAGGCGGAGCGGGAAATCCTGCGCGCGGCGGCGCGGGCCGTCATCAAGGAGGCGGTGCAGCCGGCCTACGGCGAACTGCTCACCTTCATGCGCGAGGAGTACCTGCCGGCAACGCGCACCAGCCTGGCGGCCCGGGACCTGCCCGATGGCGAGGCCTTCTACCGGGCACAGATTCGCGCCTTCACCACCCTCGACCTCGACCCCGGGGAGATTCACCAAAGGGGGCTGGCGGAAGTGGCGCGCATCGAGGCCGAGATGAAGGCCACCATCGGGCGCGCCGGCTTCGACGGCGATATCAAGGCGTTTATCGGCTTTCTGCGCAGCGACCCCCGCTTTTACACCAAAACACCCCGGGAACTGCTGTCCTACGCCGCCTATGTGGCCAAGAAGGTGGATGGCAGGCTGGGTGAGACCATCGGCTTCCTGCCCCGCCGGCGCTTTACCATTCTGCCGGTGCCGGAGTCCATCGCGCCGTTCTACACCAGTGGCCGCGGTGGCCTCGACGCCTGCCTGATGAACACCTACGACCTGCCCTCCCGCCCACTGTTCAACCTGCCGGCCCTGACCCTGCACGAGTGCGGCCCCGGCCACGCCCTGCAGGCCGCCATTGCCCGTGAGGCTCCGGGGGCGGTTCCCCGCTTCCGCCGCGACAACTATTTTTCCGGTTACGGCGAGGGCTGGGGCCTGTACACCGAGTGGCTGGGTACGCTGATGGGCATCTACGAAACTCCCTATGAGGACTTTGGCCGCCTGTCCTATGAGATGTGGCGGGCCTGCCGGCTGGTGATCGACACCGGCATCCACTATTTCGGCTGGAGCCGCGAGAGGGCCCTGGCCTACCTGGAGGATCGCACCGCCCTGTCCACCCACGAGGTTGCCACCGAGGTGGATCGCTACATTTCCTGGCCTGGCCAGGCGCTGGCCTACAAGCTGGGCGAAATGCTGATGCGCCAGAAGCGCGCCGAGGCCGAGCGGGCGCTGGGCGCGGACTTCGACCAGCGCTATTTCCATGATGTGATTCTCGGCCTGCGCTCGGTACCCCTGCCGGTACTGGCGGCGGAGCTGGATGCCTGGATCAGTGTCGGCGGTGCCAACCCCTATCCGGAAAAGTAAAAGTGGGGGGCAGTGATACCTGCGGGTTGACACCTGTGACGGCGGTCGCATAATGGCCGGCTTATCCTGTCGCAAGAAGTTGCCCCC
>JBKDZQ010000374.1:0-3402 GCA_047971325.1 Parahaliea sp. | reverse complement strand
GGCAAGTCCCCCTTTGACCATACTGCCCGCCGTATTGAACAAGCCCGAGCCGGAAGTATTGTTGGCGATCAGCTCGTTGTTCGACCAGGAAGGCGGTGCATTGGCAATCACGGTTTTGGCTACCGCGTCATTTTGCTGCTCGCTGGCGAGTGTAGGTGCGATGGCGACCACCAAACCGGAGAAGCCTGCGGATGTGGCATCGGCTTCATTGATCAGCTTCTCTCTCAGGCCAATCGCTGCATCTTCCCACCACTGACTGCAGTAGGGTTTGCCCCAGGTCGGCGGCGCGGTCGGATCGTACTCCGTGTCCCTGGCTGCGTTGTAGGCCCAGCCGGTGATTTGGTTGGCTGGGCGCAAAGTATCGTAATAGCCTGGGGTATCCCGGTAGACATGGGAGCCCATCCAGTCCGGGTCGTCGGCGCCGTAGGTGGCGAGGATGCCGTTGATCGCCGGGGTATCCGGCCGTGCTGCATGGTACTTGGAGCGGGCCGGGATGTAACACTGGCTGAAAAAATCGCTGGCTTCCTGCCTAAGGCGAGGGTCCGCGATAGTGGCCAGGCGGGCCTGCTGCTCGAAGGTGCGCATATCAGCTACAGTTGGCAGGCCTTCGATAATCGCGTGATTCAAGCCTGAGCTGAGGGCAATCACACCGTACCACCAGACGGGAACATTGACGGTTGCTGCTGAACCCGTGAATCCGGCCGTGCCATAGGTACTCTGTGGGGATGCTACCGTCGCAGTTGCTGGTGTTGGGTCCAACAAGGTCGGCGGTGGTGAGTGGGACAGAGTTGCCGCGTTGAGGGGTGTGAGCGCAGCTGGCTGCCCGGCGAGCACGACAACCAGCAGCGCGATAAACAGCTCGATCTCCATGCGTCGTAGCGACAGGCCACTGGCATGACCGACTTCGCCACCCTGCGCTGGTTCGCGCCAGTTGTCGATCAGGATCCCCAGGACCGGAAGATAGACGATACCGGTACCGACCAGCACGTCCCACAGAATGCCGTAGAAGGCCCAGCCAAAGAGTGAAGTAAAAAGCTCAAGATAACTGTCGACGCTCATCAGCCGTTCGTACCTGTTAACAGGTCAAGGAACTTCACGACCATCCCCTGCTCTAGTACCAGCTCGAGTGTGATCAGCCAGGTAACCGCCCGCCATCGTAATCCGGCGAGGTACTCAGCGTGGACGGAACTCAGCTTTCCTGACGCAGATAAGCGCTGGACAACGTGGCTCCAGCTGAATGCCACCACGGCGATCACGCCCCAGCGCAGCAGGGTCAACGCCACCCGCCAGGTGTTCATGGTCTGCTGTATCGATTGGATGGACTCGGTTTGCAATCGATACATCAGCACATAACCCACGCCTGCGGTCAGCAGGGCGGCCACGGTGGTGCATAGCAGAAAACCTTTGTGCCGTGAGCGGGTATTACTGTACACGACCGCCTCGCAAGGGATTAGGATCAAGAATCGGCACTTCTGGTACGGTCAGTGAACTCTGGCGTTTCGCAGCCGCTCGCTCGAGCAGCGTGGCAACGGTATCCGAGACTACTTCTCGGCGCACCCGGGTTTCGAACAGCAGGTTTTCAATCTCTTTATCGAGCTCGGCGATAGAATTATCAGCGTGTTCGCGGGCCACCTCGGTGGCGTAAACTTCCGGCACCTGGCGTCCCGACAATAGCAGGCGGCGAGCGTATAGCGCTTTCTCGACCGTGCGCGCGGTGCTGATCTCGGAGACCAGACGCCCCATGATCAGGCTCTGCTCGGAGGCCGGCATCTCGCGGATCGCTTCTATCACCTGGCGGGTGATCGCCACACCGGGAGCGGTGATCTGATCGAGATTGGCCAGCGTGGGCGGGGTCGCGCCGCTGACCAGGTTCTGCACCTCAGTGGTTACAATGGCCGACTCCTGATAGAGCTTCGGTAGCAGACCGGTACCGGGAATACTGTCCTTGCGGCAGGTGTCGCAGGTAGTGACGATGTTTTCCCCCACCACATCCACCGTCCAATCGCGGGCGTCGGCCGGTGATGCCCAGATTTCCGACAGGCGCGTGGCCGATGCGGCCGGTACCGGACTGCGGTCGGTCACGGCTCGATTCATATTGATGTTGTAGCCGGCCTCGACGATATCACCGGTGAACTCCAGCACCGGCTGACCGCTACCGCCAGCCTGCCCACCGATCCAGGGCACGCCATTATCGCCATTGGATGTTTCCACCGTGTCTTTAGCGGTGACGGCATCATTGCCGCCAATCCCCATCTGCACTTTCCAGTCGTTCCCTTTGGATAAGGTGATCAAATCAGCATAGGGGTTCTTGCCCTGGGCAATCTCGGCCTCCATCTGCTCGCAGGACTTGGTGGCCAGCTGCATGGTTTCCTGGGCCTTGATCAGGGCATTCTGGAAGAGATCGTAAAGACCGGGGTTGGCCCGCTGCAGGATCAGTGCGGGCAAAGCCGCTATGGCACTCGTGGCGGCGGCGGTCATGGCGTTCATCATGTCGTCAACGCCAGCCCCGATATCGTTCAGGGTGTTGGTCACTGCGGCCACTGGATCGAACTTGCCACAGCTATAGCCCAGCCCCAGTTGGGCAGAGCCACCCAAGGTGACAGAAACCACTGAAGGATTAGCCGGTACCGAAACAGGTTCCGCACCACCAATCTCGTAGTACCACAAACCATCTTCTGTCGGCGCCTGCGCGGCACTCGCGCCATGACCCAACAGCAGGAGTGACGGGAGGAAAGCTATACAAAGCACAGTACGTTTGATCACGGTGGATAGGTGATCCAGTTGATGTCGTACAGGAAGAACTGACCCTGCCGTTCACAACACTGGTAGGGCCGCCACAGGTTCCAGGCGTAGTCGCCCTCCTCGTCGACGCGGCCACCGCCCCAGCCCGCGGCGCTTGCCAGATCATTGGTGCCAAATACGCTGCAGGTGGATTCAGCTCGGGGCAGTAGCATCTGCCACTCGCCAGTGTCTGGATCGCCTTCAATCAATGGGCCCGGTGACCAGATCCGCTGGTCAGCGCTGGAAGACGGGGAGATCTGGTGGTAAATGTGCGGTTGGCCGCCTCGTGTCACGATATCCCCGGCGCGTTGGGCGTTGATCGCAGCCGCTTTGGGCTCCTCCGCCTGCGTTGTCCAGCCCGTTCTCGGGTACACACCACCCCAGGTCTGGAGCGGCCAGGTGCCAATTTCTCGCAGGCCAGGAATGGAGCTGGCGGGGTAGAACATCTCCGGGATCTCCATACGCCAGGAAAGCGCATCCAGACTGGACATGAAATAGGGGTAGAAGGCGATGGTTTCGGACTCGCACAGGTAACCGGTACCCGCGACAATGTCTGATAGGGCGCTCACCGGATGTCCGATGACATCGGTCTCCCGGAAGATCAGATTGCGGTGGTCCCTG
>JBKDZQ010000373.1:0-2059 GCA_047971325.1 Parahaliea sp. | reverse complement strand
TTGAATCAGTTAAATTGACTTTTTAATAGAATCAATTATATCCTTGGCCCACAATAATCGCGAACTCCCGGTGGGGCAGGGGATATGAAGATCATCGTTGTAGCAAACGCGAAGGGGGGCGTCGGCAAGACCACCCTGGCCGTGAACCTGGCCATTCGCGCCGCCTGCGGCGAAATTCCCGAGGTGGACCCCAACAAAAACGTCCTGATTTGCGACATGGACGCCCAGCAGAATACCTCCCAGACCCTGCTGCAGATGGAGAAGGCCGGGGCCAACGATTACCTGCTGCCCCCCCTGCACCCGGACTATGACCCCGAGGAAGATTTCGAGTGGGATGGCCGCAGCTCCTCGACCGATATCTACTACGACCGGGATGTAGTGCCTTACCCGACCGCCTTCTCCCGCCTCGATGTGTTGCCGGCCAACGGCGACCACCTGGAACTGTTCCAGAACCTGACCAAGAACGTACAGGACGGCAACCTGCTGGACCAGATCTGCGATCACTTCCGCAAGTTCGTGGAATCCCCGGATGTGGCCGAGGAGTACGACCTGATCGTGTTCGACACGCCACCGGGCAAGAATTTCATCACCATCCCGGTGTTCCGCGCCGCCACCGATATCCTGATGCCCTTCAAACCCGAAGGCTTCTCGGTCGAGGGCCTGGCGAAGATGAAGGCCTCCATTGAGCGGGAAAACGAGTACCGCGATACCCCGGTCAACATCTGCGGCATGATCCCCAACCTGGTCAAGCACAACAACAAGCACCGAGACACCCTGGCGGGACTGCACCAGAACGAGCAGGTCGGGGGCCTGTTGTGGGATACCCCGCTGCACGACCGGGTGGCCTTCGTGCTGGATAACATGCCCCTGCATGAAAGGCATTACCGCTATGCCGACCAGAAGGCGGAAGAGGAGATGGCCGCGCTGGTCAGCCGCTTCCGGGAAGTCGTGTATGGCACACCCCAACCACTGCAAGCGGCAGGATAGCCCATGGCCTTAAAAAAACGCCGCCGCGCCGACAGCGCTGAGCCCGTCGAAGAACCGGTACCGGCAGCCGCGCCGGCCAAGCCCGCGACCCTCAACAACCGCAAGTCCTCGGCGGAAATTCAGGCCCAACTCAATGAGCGCCTGGCCACCAGCATCGCCAAGAGCGGTGAGACCGCACGCCTCGAACGGTTGTCCCTGGCCAAGATCGTCCCGGACCCCGACAACCAGCGCACCTGGTACATCAACCAGGGCGCCATCAATATTCTCTCCAGTGCCTTTCAGGAACTGTGGGTCGAGGGCGCCAAGTCCGCCGACCTGCCCGAGGAGGTGTTGCAGCGCTGCCTCGAGCAGATCGCCCGCTACGCCGAATCCCTGAGCGAGGAGCTGCCGCCGTCAGCCGACATGATGGAAACCGTGCAGGGCGTGTGGGACTTCGCGGTGCACCTGAAAACCGAGCCCTTGCTGCAACCCTTTGCGGTGACCCTGGGCACCGGTGGCAAGTACCAGGTGGTGTTTGGCAACCGCCGCTTCATCGCCAGTTACATCGCCCACGGCAACAGCCATGAGCTGGAATGCCTGCACTACGTGGCCTCCCCGGAGTTTCCGGCGGCCAAGCGCTTTGTCGAGAACAACCAGCGTTCCGACCTGCCCCTGCAGGCCAAGGTGGCCGATTTCAAAAAGGCGGTGGCGGAAATCCGCAGGTTGGCACCGAACCGGGTCAGCAACGTCGAAATCGCCAACAAGCTCGGGGTGGGGCGCAACCTGGTCCAGAAGCTAGAAAAAATTAGCAGCTCCAGCGACATCGACCTGTTGATGGGCACCGGCCAGGTCCGCAGTGTGGAGTTCGCCTACAAACTGGCGGTACTCGAGGGCAATGACAAGGCCACCTTCAAGGCTGCCTGCAAAGCCATCGCCGAACACGGTGAACCCACCGGTGACTTCAACACCTTCCGCTCGGGTCTGGCCACGCAGGTCGCCAAAAAGCCGGCCAAGCGCAGCGCCGGCCGGCCCTCCAAAATCAAGTTCCCGGCGGTGGCCGAGCCCCAGGTACTGCAGCGCCTGTTTGCGCCTG
>JBKDZQ010000372.1:0-2543 GCA_047971325.1 Parahaliea sp. | reverse complement strand
GGGGGATACCCGGGCCTGCACGGCGCCGCTGGCCTCGTCCTGCGGGTAACGGAAGGTCGGATTGACGGTGTAATTCAGTGTCTGGCTGGAGCGGTTGGTAACCAGCACGGTCTTGTGCAGTTGCACCACACCGCGGTCGATGTCGTGGAAACCGAAGCTCAGGGTGGGCTGGCCGGTGTCCCGGTCCACGGCGATGGCCGGTGCATGGGCGGACTCGTCCACCTGCACCTCGCCGCCACCGATGCGCGAGACTGGCGCCAGCCCGGAGCTGGGGTCGGTGCTGATATCGGTATTGCCATTGTTCACCAGCAGGGCCTTGGCATCCAGGGGCGCGATGCCGGGCAGCATTTCCAGCAGCAGGGCCGCGGAGCCGGACACCATGGGGGCGGCACCGGAAGTGCCACCGAAGGGGCCGGTGCCGGTGCCGGTGCCGGCAACGGCCGACACCGAGGCGCCCGGCGCGCCGATTTCGGGTTTCAGCAACTGGGTGGATTCGTGCTGCGGTCCGCGTGAGGAACTGCCGACCATATGTCCCGCCAGCGAGATACCGCGGTTCGGGTCGACGGCGAGGGTTTCACCCAGCTGGGCCTTGAAGGCGTTGGAGACATCCTGGCTGACCATGTAGCCCGGGATGGTGATCGGGCCTTCGCCACCGTCACCGCCGCTGAAGGGATCCCCCGGAGCGATCAGGCCGATGATGCCGATCACCGCACCGGCATCCTGGACGTTCTTGACCTTCAGGGTGAAGTTGCAGCCGCCCCGGTCGATCAGTACCGCCAGGCCGTTGAGGCTGCCGGGTGCAAAGGCGGCGCAGCCGTCGAGATTGCCGCCGGCGCCATCGGCGTATTGCAAGGTGCCAGAGATCGCGGTCGCGGGGGCCGTGGACCAGGGCTGGAATACGGCGGCGTAGTCGTTGCCGTTCACTTCCAGGATGGGCTGGACGGCGGAGGGTACCTCGGTCTGGGCCACCGACAGCGCCGAGGGGGTGCTGGAGGGCGAGCCGGTGATATAGGGCTTGTTGCCGCCGTTGCCGGCGGAGGCCACCACCAGGGTGCCAAGCGCGGTGAGGTTTTCCACCGCCGCCGACAGGTCGTCATCGAAGGGCTGGCCGTAGTCGGAGCCCAGTGACATGTTCACGATGTCCAGGCGGTCGGAGGGGTCGCCGTCGCCGTTGGGGTCGGCGGCCCATTCCGTGGCCTGTATCAGGCCGATACCGGAACAGGCAGAAGAAACCGAGGAGCAGACCTTGAGGGCGTAGAGCTGGGCGCCGGGCGCGACACCCAGGGCGCCGCCGATGATGTCCGCCACGTGGGTGCCGTGGCCGGCTTCGGGGCCGTCATCCAGGGGGTCTTCGTCGGGCGCCTCGGAGGAGCTGCCGTCGCCCCAGTTACTGCCCACGAAGTCGTAGCCACCGACGACCTTGGCGGTGGGGAAGGTGCCGGGCTCGATCACGTTGGGATCGTCGGCCGCGTACTGTGCCATATCTCCGGTACCATCCAGCGCGGCGTGATAATAGTCGATGCCGCTGTCAACCACGCCGACGCGGACACCGCTGCCGTCGTAACCCATGTTCTGGACCGTGGTGCCGCCGATATAGGGTACGGTTTCCGGCAGGTGCTTTTCATAGTGTTTGACCCGGTTGACGCTGAAGACGTCGGGATCGGAGGCCAGGCCGTTGATCTGGCTGGCATCCACATCCATCAGCACCGCGTTGATCACCATCTGGGTACGGCCGACGACGCGACCGCCCGGGGCCAGGCTGCGGGAGCGCTCGATGAACCGTTCCTGATGGTTCTGGATGGCCTGCTTGCGCGCCATCAGGGCGGAGCGGGAGCGATCCTCGTTCTGTGCCACCGGGGCCTCGTTCAAACGCACCAGCACCGTGTGCCGGTTGCTGGCGCGGCGCAGTTTCGACTCGGCAATGCCAGTCAGGTCGGTCTTGGCGCCGTCAATGGGGCTGGGCAGGCGCAGATCTTGCGAGAATGTGGCGGATGTGCTGTCGCCGCGTTTGGCCATGCGGGCTTCCAGCTCACTGGCAGCGGCGCTGGCCACCAGTACACCGCTTGGTAGTCCCGCCGCCATGACGGCCAGTCCGACCGCGTAAGCGAGCTTCTTGCCTTGAAAATGCATGGCGCTTCCTCCAGAAATTGTCAGGTATTGTTGTTATCGGCCGAGGGCCTAGGAGCCTGTCGGACTTAAGACTGTTCTGCTGCGGCAAAGCCGGACTTGGCCCTTTTTGACGCAATTTCTCGTTAAATAGAACCACTATTCGCCTCAAAATTGCGTCAAAGAGGACTCAAACCGGACTTTCTCTCGCTACGAACGCTTAAGTCCGACAGGCTCCTAGAGTTAGGAAGGTAGTACAGCGGCGACGGTTACGTGAAGAAAATTGGTGGCTTATATCCAATCGGTATAAAAATAATGAGTATTAATTCTACTTTGTCAGATTTAACTAGCTGACAGCAAAGGATAAATTTACAATTGGCGGTATCCACAGGCCATATTTCGGCAAACAGGATGATTTTCAAACCACCCAACGTATA
>JBKDZQ010000371.1:0-5812 GCA_047971325.1 Parahaliea sp. | reverse complement strand
TGTTCCAGTTCCACCAGGCGCGCCATCACCGAAATGGACACCTCGTTCAGAACCGGCCCCAGCACAGCGGTCAGCGCCTTCACCGTGCTGCGGTTGAAGTCGCTGGGCAACATGAAATCCTGGTGGTAATCGAGGTTGCTGTCCAGGACCGGGTCCACCGGCACCCGGTCTTCGCTGTGCTCCACCTGCAGGCTGTCCAGGTCGAGATCGCCCGCCGGGCAGTTGCCACCCTGCAGCAGGTACTGGTCGAAGGATTCATCGTCGCTGGGCGGCTCGTTGTGCTCGACGTAACTCAGCACATCATAGCCCGGCCCGCCGGCGAGGTTGCCCGACATCAACGGCGGGGGCTCGATGGCCTCTGCCACGCTTGCCGTCATCGCGGCGATGGTATCGGCATCCCCGGCCTCCAGCACCAGCTCCAGCCGATCGCCGGTGTCGGGTATATCACAGGCGTCGGGGGCAAGCTCATCCCAGTTCAGTTCGAAGCTCTCCGCATTCGGGGAGCTGTCCGCATCCTCTTGCGGGTCGATATCGTCCCAGTTCAGAACAAAGTCATCGTCGTCATCCGCTGCCGGTTCACCACCCAGGGGCGGCGGGGTGCTGTCCTCCAGCATGAGGCTGAAGATATCCTCGCCACTTTCCTCCGCCAGTGCTTGAGCGGCACTGCCAGCCGCACGATCGGCGGGTTCGACATCGCCGCCAGGGCCATATTCCGCCAGCAGCAGGCTGACAATATCGGCGTCACCCGGCGCCTGGCCGGCCACGGGCCAGGAAAGGTCCGGGCCCAAACCCGGATGCTCCGGCGACAGGCTGGCAAGCTCCCCCCCGTCACCCGCGGGCAGCTCGACGACTTCGCCGGTTGCCAGTGCGGCGGCCATGCCCTCCAGGGTGAGTTCCAGCCCGTTCGCCCCCGCACAGTGTTGTTCATCCAGCAGCTCCAGCGACAGTTCCTCGCCACCGCCGTCAGCGGGCGCATCCTGTCTGGGCGACTCCCAGGTCACGGTCATCTCACCGCTGTCCGGCGGCTCACCACCCAGCTCGAACAGGGTCTGTGGCTCGCGCTGGTACTCCTGCCCCCGCGGCTGCATTACCACCACGCCATCCTGGGCAATGCCCATCGCCACCAGGGCCGCGGCGGCCGGATCATTCAGCGGAACGAAGTCAAAGTCATCTTCGACACCGGGGCTGTTGAAAGCCAGGGTAGCCGGGGAGGCTTGGATATCCGCTGCCGGGGCGAGCGCGCCAGCGACCGTCGTCGCAGCGGGTGCCGGGGCCCCGGCCGGCGCACTGGGAACCGTATGCCGGGGGGGATCTTGTTGCACGGCGGCATCGGGTTCGTGCTTCTGCGGCGCCAGGGGCGCAGGAGGTGGAGGCAAGGGCGGTGCCAGCACTTCGGGTCGGGGTGCCGCCCTGGCTGCAACGGGTCGCTTGCGGCCCCGCTGCAGGAACATGGGCCGGACGCCAATATCGTCGTCATCTTCCAGTCCGAGAATATCGCTGCCATCCAGGACACCGAAGTCGTCGGTGGCGGCGGGCCGGCGACGGCGGTGATCCACCGTCATCGAATCATAGGCCTGGCCGGGCGCCTTCATCTCGTCCGCCCCGTCATCGCGGTGAACGTCGGTGTAGATATCGCTGCTGACCTTGTCGTCGAGGATGATTTCCTCCACATAGGCCGAGAGACCATCGCCTTCGACGCTGCCTCCCATCATGTGGCGGTTGGCCACGGTGGCTTCACTTTCCGTCAGCCCGTCCAGGTCGAAGCCCTCATCCGCCAGCCGGAACAGGCGGTCTTCCGGTTCCGAGAGATCCTGTTCGAGCAGCCATTTCAGCGTCTTTTTATGCTGGTCGTGCTCTGGCGAGGTCTCGCGATCATCATTGTCGGTGTGTTTTGGGCGCAAAATAAATCCCCCTGTACCGCGCACGCCCGACCCACAGGGTCAGGAATGCTCCATCGGAAGCAGGTTGGCAGACTCGGCACTGGTTGCCGCCACCGGCGACACCGCGCTCTTGCCGCGCTGATGCATCTTGGTAACCGTTTCGTCCTTGCCGGTTTCAGCCATGCGAAAACAGCGATTGGTCAGCTCGCGGGTGGTTTCCACATTGAAGCCGTCGGAATCGCTGAACGAGGCAACCAGCTCGGGCAGTACCGTCACCATGTCCCGGAACAGCATCAACAGCTTGTTGTCCGCTACGATATCGCCATCGAGCACCCGGTCCAGCAGATCCTGGGCCGCCCAGCCCAGCTCGCCGAGCACGTTGGCGCCCACCGCGCGACCGTTGCCCTTGAAGGTGTGGAAATGCCGGCGCATGTCCTTGGCCTGATCCAGCGACGCCGGCTTCTGCTCCCAGGCATTCATCAGCCAGATCAGCTCAGTGACGATCTCCTCCGACTCCTCCAGGAACACCGCGCGAAACTCCGGGGGAATATCGCGATCTTCAACATACGTGTCGCTGACCGCCCTGGTGGCGCCGGTGGATGACACCGCCACCGCCGAACCCGCCGCCAGCTCGCGGATCTGGGTTTCCAGCTCCCTGCCGCACTGCTCGGCGGTAACGATCAGCTGTTCGGTGTCATCGAGCGGGTCCAGCAAGATGCGCTGCAGGTGCAGCTCGATCTGCGCAAAGGCGTCGGCAAAACAGCGGAAGGCCTCGTTCTCGTGAACGCTGCCGGCCTTGCTGGCGGTACCCAGCCAGTTACCGCATTTCTCGATAACCAGCGCTTCGCGTTCCATGCCGGCGAAGTTCAGGGCGCCCGAAATTTCCGCCAGCAGCTGGATGGAAATACTCATCGCCTTGTGTTCTGGAACCTCGTGCAACTGGTCCAGAAAACCCTTGGCCAGGGTGAACAGGCGGTCGATATCTCCTTCGCCGTTGTCAGCGGCGAAAACCGCCCGGCGCAATTCCTCGTGGCCGACCTCAGTCTTGTTGAGATAGCGGTGCAGGGCGTGGGTGAGCCGCAGGGTTGCCTCCAGGTCGGCGGGTTTGCTCTTGAGCGCTCCGGCCAGGGCCTTGCGACGCAGTACCGCGTGCAGATGGTTTTCCACCAGCGCCATCTGGCCGAAGGTGGCGGCAATCACGCTCTCGCGCAATTCGTACTCGCGGCTGGAGGAGGAACTGCACACCCCGTGCTCCAGCTTGTACTCGACGTCCAGTTTGACATCGACAATGCCGCGCACGATGCCGGTGACCGCCTGGTCCAGCTTCGCCATATCGCTGCTGTACTCGCCCCGATAGAGGCTCTGCAACTTGTGGTAGACGTTTTGCAACGAGTCGGCATGCACGTCCTGCCCGGCGGCGGCCAGGCGACAGATCGCCTGGTCCACATGGTCCAGCACTTGCGCACCCCCGGCTTCACTGGTCTTGCGCAAGCTGGCCAGATCACTGGCGATGATGCTGTCGGCGGCTTCATTTAAATGTTCCAGGGCACCGCTCAGGGCCGTCACCAGGGCATCGATATGGATCAACCCGCGCTGGGCCTCCTCGAGGGTGCTATCGTTGATGCCGAACACTTGGCGAATATTGGCGATGTGCACTGGTCGCGCGCGGCAGGCGGCGATGTAGTAGAGCATCTGCTGCAGGCAGGCTTGGTAGTCCACCGTCGGGTCGATCCGGCTGCCGTGTTCCCGCGCATACTTGATCATGAAGGCGCCGGTCTTGAAAATCTGCGCGATGCACTCGTCGGGCACGATCAGCCCGCCGGCGATACCCTCGCACAGGCCGATCTGGGCAAACCAGAAGCGCTCCGGCTCGGTGCCGGCAAACAGGGTCTGCATCTTGCGCGAGATGCGCGCCACCGTTTTCATGCTCTCGCCGACATTGCGTTTGCGCAGTGCGGACTTCGCCATTTCCAGGTAGAGCGCCAGCATGACATTGGCGCGCCCCTTGATTTCATCGTCCGCTGCCGGATGGGCATTGGCCGTTATACCGACCCTCGCGGGAATGTCCATGTGGAAGAAGAAAGCAGGGGGCCGGGGCCGCTCACCCACCCAGCGCCGCAGATCGTTGACGTACTGTTCCAGGCCCTGCCCGCTATCCACCCGGGAGGTCTGTACATGGGCGAGATAGGCCGGCAGGATCTTCAGGGCCTGCATCAAACCACCCATGGCAAGCTTGCGCCGCTCGCCCTGCACCTGGTCCTTGTACAGAAAGTTCAGGCTGCGCTCCATTTCGATGGAGAGCATCTCGCCCTTCCTGATGCCCAGCGCCCGCAGCGTGGAAGTAATCTGATGCACCGCCCACATGCACTGCAGCAGCGGCTTCTTCTGCTTGGTGTCCTTGCTGTATTCCACCAGTGCCTGTTCGGCATTCTCGGCCTGCCTGTTCATCAGGCCGATAACCCACTTCAGTGAGACAATATCCGTCTTGCCTGTCACCAATCGCTCCTCCCCTTTTTCACCGGCTGCCCAGCACGGTGCGTAGCGCGTTGTCGACGCGTCTCATAGCGAGATTTTTTCCCCGCGCTTGGTATCTTCCAGCGCGCTCATTTCCCGTTCGTTGTAAATACGGCGGGCACTGGAGATCGGCTCCATGCCCTCGCGGCCCACTGGATGGCCACTGGCATCGCCGGCCTCGCCGATACGGAACTGGCTCAGGTTCTCGGCTACCGCCCGCATCGACTGCTGCAGCGCGCTCACCCCGACCTGTATCTGTTGGCTGTACTCGGAGATATCGAGATTGCGTTCGCGAATCTCCGCCATCGAGTTATTCATGTGCTGGGCGCTGTCCGCGGACAGGCCAGCCGCATCGTCCACCGAGGTAATGATGGAGGTGATTTCGTTGGAACCTTCGCTGATTTCCTCCAGGGAGGAATCCAGGCGGTCGATGTATTCCAGAATGGTTACCACCGTACCCACCGTGTTCTCCATGGAGGAAAGGTTTTCCGCCGACAGGTTCTGCAGCATGCGCACCTCGGAAATAACCTTGCGGCCCTCTTCCTCCGCCTCCCGCAGCAGGTCGCCGATGGCCTCGGCAATCCCGAGGAAGGGGCGACCGTGTTCGCCGGCCTTCTCTGCCTCGATCCGGGTGTTGATCGCCACTACCGAAATCTTGGTGTTCAGCGACTGGATGTACTCCGCCGCCGCACTCACCGACTGAATCAGCTCACCCTGGCGCTTGGCGGATTTGGAGGTTTCCTGCACCGATTCGCGCACGTCCGCCGAGGCCTTGGACATGTCCTTGGTCAGTTCGTACCCGTGCGCCACCTGCTGGCGGTTGCGCTCGGAGGCCTTGGCGGCTTTCACCGTGGCCGCCTTGATCTGCTCGCTGGTACGCACCATTTCAGTGGCGGCGGTGGTGGATTCCACCACCGAGCGAGTCAGTTCCATACCCTTTTCCACCTGTACCCGGGCGGTGGTGCCGATCTTGCTGATCTCCTTCACCGCGATCTCGAAAGGCCGGCGGATGTTGCGAATCAATTCCCGCTGGCGCTTGGTGGAAGAGTTGATCTCGCAGGCGATATCCCGGGTCACGGTGTTGCCTTCGGGCACCTTCACCGTCAGGTCACCTTCGGAAATCTTCACCAGTGCGCCATTGATGTCATGCACGCCGGACTCGGTGTAGACCACCCGACGGCGCTGGTTGCGGAACAGGAAGATCAGCATGGCCACGGACAGCAGGGCCGGAGCGCCAAACAGTATCATCAGTGTGCTGCGGTCGTTGATCCGGGCATTGGCCATGCTTTCGATGGCCGGCATCAGCGCGGCGATGGCATCGGACAAGCGGGCACTGGATTCGGCAATGGACAGGCGCGCGGCCTGTGCATCGCGCATTTCCGGCGCCGCATTGGCAATCTGCTCGATGGAGGTGGACA
>JBKDZQ010000370.1:0-5261 GCA_047971325.1 Parahaliea sp. | reverse complement strand
TGTCGATGATCGAGTGGTGGATCTGCCTGTCCATGCCCCCGGACGAGGTGGAGAAGGTGGCGCGCTTTCGGGAACTCAACCCCGCACAGAAGGCGATGATGCGCTCCGCCCGCAAGGAGTCCGGCAAGTTCAGCGAGGGCGTAATCCTGTCGAAATCGATGGAAGTGCTGTTTCGCGCGGTACCGCCCAGCCTGTACCTCGCCCTGGCAATGACCGAACCCGAGGAAAAAGCCGAGCGCCATCAGTTGATGCGCGAACACGGCATCAGCGAGCTGGACGCGGCTTTCAAGGTGGCGGAAAAAATCGATCGGGCGCGGGGTATCGAACCTCTGCCACCGGAGAGTTGCGGTTAGCAATCTCAATGCCCGCCGACGTCGTCGGCGACATGCCCAGGTAGCCACGGTCCTGGAGGCTACGGCGCGGTTGCAACCGCGCTGATCGACCCGTTCGCTGCGCACCCCTCGTGCGAGCGTCCATCAAAGCGGTAAGCACTCGCTGCCCATTGTTCCTGGCGCAGACTCCCCGGGCGGTCGACGATCACCGGTCATCATCCCTGGGGAGCCATGACATGTCATTCGCCGCCGCCCGATCCACGCATATCAGCCACCGTCTGTTCGCAGCAGCCGGTATGCTGGCGGTGTCGGCCTCCGTTCAGGCGGCCGATGTACGGGTCTTCACCGATCAACAGCATCCCGTCGATGCACCGGATGGCGTGTCCATCATTCTCCTGGACGCCGCCGCCAAGACCGAAGCGGAACTGGCCTTCGGACTGCCCGCCGACCCACAGCGTGCGGCGACCATCGTTCGTCAGCGCCTGGAGGGTGGTGGCGCGGAGTTTCAAGCCCAGCTTGCCACCGCTTACCAGGGTGTCGTCGATGCCTGGCACCTGGGCATCACCCGCACTCCCGCCGTCGTGGTCGAGGGACGCTACGTGGTATACGGCGATCCGAATGTGACACGGGCCGTCACCACGATCGAGTCCTACAGGAGGGCTCAGCAATGACAGGCGCTCGTCGAAAACCGCATGCCAGCTTCGCTGTGTGTCTGTTGAGCCTTGCCCTGCCCGCCTTCGCCCTCGACACCGCCACCATCACCGCTTCCCTGCTGTCACCCGACTGCATCGCCTACCGGGTAAAGGGCATCTGCTACTGGCTGTTCTGCACCCAGGCCGGCTGTTCTCTGGAGACCTCGATCAAGGTGGAGCACTACGTGCCCGATGCTGTGGTCTCCAGCTATGCGAACACTGGGGAGAACCCCTGGGTGGAGGTGCGCGCACTGAGCCAGCCCAACGCCAGCGCCGAAGGTGGCGGTGACGGCAACACCAACGAAGAACACGAGAACAACCTGGCCAAGTTCAAGAATGCCGATGTGATCGGCCACCCGGGTGCAACCCTGTTCAGCCAACTCATCAGCCAGTGGGGTTATTCCTGTGCGGGAGCGGGCACGGCTTTCATGCCCTACCTGCTGAGCACTCTCGATACCGTGGCCTGGCGTTACAACCTCCCGGAATCCCTCTATACCGAAGCGCTGATACCGGGCAGGCGCGAGATCGGCACACGGACGGGACTGAACCTCTGGGGCAATGTCTATCCGCGCGGCGGCTTTCTGCACCAGGTCGATGACCACAAGGCGGCCGCCGTCGTTGCCCAGCGAGCGGGCGATGTCGTGACCCGCCGTGGGCAGGTGCATGTGTACCAGCCACTGCTGGCCGATGCCGGCGCCGGCTACTGGCCCGCAGGCGCCCTGATGGAAAGCGATGCCACCACGGGCAAGTGGCAGGAACTCAGCCCCACCCTCAAGAACAGCTGCGCGGTATTTCCCCACGACGAGCGCCGGGTCCAGGCGCCACGAGGCGATTATGCCTGGGCACTTTGGCGCCCCTATGCCTGCTGCGAACGCGAGGGACAGTTTTTCCTCGGCAGCATGGATTTCGACTGAGGCCTGCCCCATGAGACGAGTAATCCGCCCATCACTGTTGACGGCGAGTCTCGTGTTGGCCCTCGGCAGTCCGGCGCCGTGGGCGCAGACCCGTATCGACGATTACAGTGTCCACCATCGGGGCAGCGTCATCGGTGACGAGGTGCTCTACAGCATCGGTGGGGGGCGAGCCGTCTCCATGGGGCCGGTCGGCCAGCTGCAGACGCTGGGGGTCGGGGTTGGCTGGAACAGCAACCTGATCTGCGGCGACATGAGTCTCACCACCACCTTGCAGAACCAGCTCAACGGCATCAGCGAGGGCTTCCAGACGATCATGAGCAACGTGATCCAGAACGCCACGGCGGCGGTCGCCTCTCTGCCCGCGCTGATCATCCAGCGTGCCGATCCCGGCCTGTACAACCTGCTCACCAACGGCATCCTGCAGGCGCGGCTGGACTTCGATCGCTCGAAGTTGACCTGCCGGGCCATCGCCAACCGCATGGCGGACATGGCGGGCGGCCAGCTGGGCTGGGATCAACTGGCCGAAGGCATGGTGCTCAAACAGGCGGTAGCCGGCAGCGACGCGGTGTCGGCCATCGAACAGGCGGAAACCAGCCGGGGTAATGACGGCGTCCCCTGGATCGGCGGTCACAACGCCGGAGGCACCGGTCAGGCCCCCATCCGCGTGGTCGGCGACGTGACCCGCGCCGGCTACAACCTGCTGAACGGTCGCAGCGCCACCGACGATTCAGCGATCGACAGTCTCACTTGCGGGCACCGCCTGAGCTGCCAGACTTGGTCGTCACCGGATGCCGCCAGGGCGTGGGCAACGCGGGTACTGGGCGAACAGGAACAACGCACCTGCGATAGTTGCACGAAAACCCGCACCACACCCGGCGCGGGCCTGACACCGCTGATCCAGGAAGAGTTCGAGACCCTCTTCGACGCCCTGCGGGCTCTGGTCGCCGGCACCACGCCCACAACGTTCGAAAATCTGGCGGAGGCCGGCAGCGCCTCACTGCCCATTACCCGCGGGGTAATCGAGGCACTGCGCGACGAGCCGGATCAGGACCTCCTCGCCCGGCGCCTGGCCTCCGAGGTCGCACTGGCCAGTGTGCTGGAAAAAGCACTGCTGCTACAGCGCACATTACTCGCCGGTCGCAAGGAACCCAACGTGGCGGCCAACCAGCTCGCGCAGGCCATGGTGACGCGCGAAAGCGAGCTGCTGGCCCAGGAAATCGACAACCTCAAGACCGAACTGGCATTGCGCCGCGAGCTGGCCGCCAACGCCCCAATGGCGATCATCCTGCGGCACGGCAGCCGCAGCGAGTTGTCGCGGGGTATCTATCAGGGCGACACCGAACGCAACCGCCTCGATGCCATCCAGTAGGTGCCGGATCAGGGCAGCCCGCTATGAAAATCGCCAGGCCCACTATCAAGCGCTCTCTGGGGAAAACGGTGCTCTGGATGACCGTCGCCGTACTGGTGGCAGCAGGTATCAATCGGGTCGGCGTCGGTGTCGCCGGCGACATCACAAGCTGGCACCGCTGGCTCGACGACCACGCGGGCTATTTCCTGATCTGGCGGCTGTGCCTGTACGGCGCAACCGGCTATGGCTGGCTGTGGCTGCGCCGCCGGCAGTATCAGGATGCAGACGCCCGCCAACGGCTGGTTCGGGTGGAGACCGGTGCGGTAACCGCCCTCCTCCTGCTCGAAGCCAGCGTGTGGTTGCTCTGAGCCCGCCCACCGGAGCCCCCTCATGACGCTCTACACCTCGGACTATCTCGAGTACTACCTGACGCTGGTGGCCTGGATCATCAACAACGGCCTCTGGGAGGTACTGGTCGCCAGCGGTATCTTTGCCCTGCCGTTTCTCGCCATCGTCGTGCAGGAATGGCTGAAGGCCCGAGCGGAAGGTGCGGACGAGGGCAACAAGGGCGTGCTGTCGTCCCTGCGTATCGAAAACCGCGTGTGGGTGGCCATCGTGGTGATCCTGTTTGCCGGTATCCCTTTCATTCCGGTCGACCTCAGCACACTCCAGTTCGATCGCAGCCGCTCCCAGCAGTGCCAGGTCAATGTACCGGAGCCTTCGGAAACCCAGTGGTCTACCTCCTTCACCACCCTCAACGATCAGAGTGCGCTCGTCCCGGCCTGGTGGTTTTTTATGCACGCCATCTCCAGGGCCGTCAAGGGCGCGGCGGTGGCCGCCATCCCCTGTGGTACCGACCTCCGCAAGATGCGCATGGACATCGACAGCACGCGCATCGCCAACCCCCTGTAGGCCCAGGAAATCGCCTATTTCACCCATGATTGCTATGGTCCGGCACGGGCCAGGCTGTTCATCGGCCGACCAACACTGAGCAACGAGGACATGCACGACGTCACCTGGATCGGCTCGCGCTTCTTCCTGGACACGGCCGGCTTCTACGACACCTACCGCTCCCGGGCACCCCGCGAGGCCTGGCCCTACAGCGACAGCCGCGATGCCGGCCTAGCTGAAGTGGGCAGTCGAGGCGGTTATCCCATTTGCCGGCAGTGGTGGCTGGACAGCGGCGCGGGTTTGCGCGAGCGCCTGCTGGCACAGGTCGACCCCGACCTGCTGTCCCGGTTCGGGCACTGGGCGGGCTTCCTCAGCCAAGTCGAGGTCGATGACGAGGTGATCCGCGCCATCGCCTCACCGCAGCACCAGGCGATGAACCAGGGTCAGGTCTACACCGACTACGGCGGCCAGATCGGCGTCACAGTGCCCAATGCCACAACCCGCGGGACTTCGAACCTGGGTCTGACGGCGGGCTCACTCGGCTTCTTCCCGGCCATGGACGTGGTACGCCAGGCGCTGCCGATGGTGATCTCGTTTCTGAAGATGGCCATGGTTATCTGCATCCCGCTGCTGCTGATCTTCGGCACCTACGACTTGCGAACGGTAGTGACGATGACGGCAGTGCAGTTCGCCCTGTTCTTCGTTGACTTCTGGTTCCAGCTCGCCCGCTGGGTGGACTCCACCATCCTCAATGCACTCTTCGGCTTGCTGTCACCCCACAGCAATGTCCATCCGCTGATGGGCTTGAACAATGCCTTTGGCGACATGCTGTTGAACTTTGTGATGGCGGCGATGTTCATTGTGATGCCCACTTTCTGGATGGTGGCAATCTCTTGGACTGGAGTTCGAACGGGAAACTTCCTACAGGGACTGGCGGGAGGAACCACGGACGCTAAGAGTGCCGGAGGCAGCGGGGCAGGACTGGTGCTATCGGGTGCAAAGAAATAAGTGGGGAGGATGGTATCTACTACTCGTCGTCATTCACATGTGGGTCTATTCGATGACCATCATAGGTATACAGGCC
>JBKDZQ010000369.1:0-5592 GCA_047971325.1 Parahaliea sp. | reverse complement strand
TTCTGGATGTCCACGACGAGAGTCATCGCTGGCTTTTGTCGAGGGGAGTGGCGCGGTCTTCGTACCGGTCGTAGGCCTCGACGATGCGCTGGACCAGGGGGTGGCGCACCACGTCCATGTTGCCAAACCAGGTGAAGCCGATGCCCTCGACGTCGCGCAGGATATTGCTGACGTGGGTCAGGCCCGACTGGGTGCCCCGGGGCAGGTCGATCTGGGTGGCGTCACCGGTAATCACCGCGGTGGAACCAAAACCGATGCGGGTCAGGAACATTTTCATCTGCTCCCGCGTGGTGTTCTGGGCCTCGTCGAGAATGATGAAGGAATTGTTCAGGGTGCGCCCGCGCATGAAAGCCAGCGGGGCCACCTCGATGATGCTGCGCTCGATGTATTTGTTCACCGTTTCAAAGCCCAGCATTTCATACAGGGCGTCGTACAGGGGGCGCAGGTAGGGGTCGATCTTCTGACTGAGGTCACCGGGCAGGAAGCCCAGTTTCTCGCCGGCCTCCACCGCCGGGCGCACCAGCAGGATGCGGCGTACTTTTTCTTCGAGCAGGGCCTCCACGGCACAGGCCACCGCCAGGTAGGTCTTGCCGGTGCCGGCCGGACCAATGCCGAAATTGATATCGCAGTGCTTGATGCTGCGCACATAGCTCTGCTGGTTCCGGCCGCGGGGCTTGATGGAGGCGCGCTTGGTGCGGATGACCTGGATGGCCTCCACCGGGCCGTCGCTCTCGCGGCGCTCGGACAGGTGCTCCAGTCCGGCCTGCTGGAGTTGCAGGTGCAGGGACTCGGGCGACAGGCCCACCCCCTGGCAGATCTCGGCGTAGAGGTGGCGCAGCAGGCTGGTGCCGGCCTGGACCTGCTCCGGCGGACCGCTCAGCGCGAACTGGTTGCCGCGATTGCCAATGCTGATACCCAGGCGTTTTTCAATCTGGCGCAGGTGTCCGTCCAGCTGGCCGCAGAGCATGGCCAGGTGACGCGGATCATTGGGTTCCAGGGAAAGGCTGTGCTGGGTTTGAGTCGACGCGGGCGTCGGATTGTCGCTGTTCAAATCGCTAGTCGGCCACAAGAGGCAAAAGGGTTCGGGTTCGGGCTTTCCTTGAAAGGATATACCGGAATCCGCCCCAGTCAACTACGGATAAGTGTTCCGCGCAGGGAGTTGGGCAGGGCTTCGTGGACCAGAACGTCGACAAACTCGCCGATCAGTCCCCGCTCTGTGCTGGCAAAGTTGAGCACCCGGTTGTTTTCCGTGCGCCCCTGCAGCTGCCGCGGGTCTTTTTTCGACGCGCCGGTGACCAGCACCCGGTGGTGCTTGCCGACCATGCGCCGGCTGATGGCCTGGGCCTGCTGGCTGATGCGGGTTTGCAGGATCTGCAGGCGCTGCTTCTTGGTCTCCTCGCTGGTCTGGTCGGGCAGGTCCGCAGCCGGTGTGCCCGGGCGGGCGCTGTAGATGAAGCTGAAGGAAGTGTCGAAGCCGATGTCTTCGATCAGCTGCATGGTTGCGCGAAAGTCTGTGTCGCTTTCTCCGGGGAAACCGACAATAAAGTCCGAGGAGATGCTGATATCCGGGCGAATCCTGCGCAGGCGACGAATCTTGGACTTGTACTCCAGCGCGGTGTGGCCGCGCTTCATGGCCATCAGGATGCGGTCCGAGCCGCTCTGCACCGGCAGGTGCAGGTGGTCCACCAGCTGGGGAATGTCGGCATAGGCGTCGATCAGCGCCTCGGAGAACTCCACCGGGTGAGACGTGGTATAGCGGATGCGCTCGATACCGGGGATGCGGGCGACAAAATGCAGTAACTCCGGAAAATCCACCGTTTCACCCAGGTGATTTGCCCCCCGGTAGGCATTCACGTTCTGGCCCAGCAGGTTGACCTCGCGCACGCCGCCGCCGGCCAGGTGAGCGATCTCCGCGATCACATCGTCCAGTGGTCGGGATACATCCTCGCCGCGGGTATAGGGCACCACGCAGAAGGTGCAGTACTTGCTGCAGCCCTCCAAGATGGACACAAAGGCGGTGGGACCCTCCACCTACGGTTCCGGCAGACGGTCGAACTTTTCGATCTCCGGGAAGCTCACGTCCACCACCAGGGTGCCACCGGGGCCGGTGCCGCTGAGCGCCGCCCGGCGGCTCATCATCTCCGGCAGCCGGTGCAGGGTCTGGGGGCCAAATACCAGGTCCACATAGGGCGCGCGCCTGCCGATTTCCTCTCCTTCCTGGCTGGCCACGCAGCCACCGACACCGATGATCAGGTCCGGTTTCTTTGCCTTCAGCTGTTTCCAGCGGCCCAGCTGATGGAACACCTTCTCCTGGGCTTTTTCCCTTATAGAACAAGTGTTTAGCAGCAGGACGTCAGCCTCCTCGGGATGCTCCGTGGGGGTCAGGCCGTGGCTTGCCTCGAGCAGATCGCGCAGGCGCGCGGAATCGTACTCGTTCATCTGGCAGCCGTGGGTTTTGATGTAAAGCTTTTTGCTCACGCGAGGGGCGAAGGTTCGGGTTGTGAAAAGGCAGGGGATTATACAGACTAAGGTGGCCAAAACCCAGCACCCATGCGGGTTGCACACTGGCATTTCGCGCCTGCAATGGTACTATTGCCCGCCCCCGCAAAACGGGGTGTTTACGCAGCCGCCACCGGGGCGGCTCGCCCAGAGGAGAACATGGCCAGTCAACCCGTTTACAAGGTGATCTTCCAGAACGGCAAGCAGGTGTTTGAGGTGTTTGCCCGGCAGATCTACCAGAGCGATATGTGGGGCTTTATCGAGATCGAGGAGTTTGTCTTCGGTGAGCGTTCGCAGATCGTAGTGGACCCCAGCGAGGAGAAGCTCAAAAATGAGTTCAACGGGGTCAAGCGCAGTTACATCCCGCTGCACTCGGTGATTCGTATCGACGAAGTGGAGAAAGAGGGTGCCGCCAAAGTGTTCGAGGGCGCCACCCGCGAGGGCAATGTGGCCAGCTTTCCCTTCCCGGGGGCGCATCTGCCGGGGCAGAAGAGCGAGGACTGATCGCTCCTTGTCTCGCCACGGCTTACTGCGCCCGCGAGGCCAGTTCCTGTTTCACACTCGCCAGTTTCACGCACACCACAAAAGCGTCGATGCCCGCCTGTACATCCGCCGCTGAAGGGTAAGTTGGCGCCAGGCGGATATTGCGGTCGGCCCCGTCCCTGCGGTGGGGGAAGGTGGCTCCTGCGGGGGTGAGCTTGACGCCGATATTGCCCGCCAGCTCGACCACTTCCCGGGCCAGTCCCGGCCGCGTATCAAAGGAGATGAAATAGCCGCCCCGGGGCGCGGTCCATTCGCCCATGCCGGTGCCCGCCAGTTCACGCTCCAGCGTCTCCAGCACCGCCTCGAAACGGGGGCGTATCAGCGTCGCGTGTTTTCGCATATGGGCGGTGATACCGGCCGCATTTTGTAAAAAGCGGACATGGCGCAGCTGGTTCACCTTGTCGGGGCCGATGGTCTGGAAGGCCAGGTGGGCCTTGAGTGTGGACAGGTTGCGCTCGCTGCTGGCGAGGAAGGCCACACCGGCGCCGGCAAAGGTGATCTTGGAGGTCGAGCCGAACTGGAACAGGCTGTCCAGGGTGTCGTACTCCCGGCAGCAGGTGGCGATGGAAGCCAGTGCCGGGGCTTCATCGTCGAGGCTGTGGACGGCGTAGGCATTGTCCCACATCACCAGAAAATGACGGCTGGCAAGCTGTGGCAGGCGGGCGATGCGCTGCACCGTGTCGTCGCTGTATACCGTCCCGGTGGGATTGCTGAAGCGGGGCACGCACCACAGGCCCTTGATGTCCGGGTCGGTCTTGACCAGGGCCTCCACCGCGTCCATGTCCGGTCCGCTGTCGAGCATGGGTACCGGAATCATCTCCATATGCATATATTCGCATATGGAGAAGTGGCGGTCGTAGCCCGGCACCGGGCACAGGAACCTCACCGTATCATTCAGGGCCCAGGCGGTATCCTCGCCGCGCAGGCCCTCGTTCATGGCAAAGTCCATCACCTGGTACATCAGGGTCAGGCTGCTGTTGCCAGCCACCAGGGTTTCCTGCGGGCTGGCGTCGAGCAGTGAGCCGAACAGGGCGCGGGCCTCGGGCAGGCCATCAAGGCCGCCGTAGTTGCGGGTGTCACTGCTGTCGGCGGCGCGGTAGTCGCCGCCGAGAATGCCATCCAGGGCGTCGGACAGGGCCACCTGTTCCCGTCCCGGTTTGCCCCGGGTCAGGTCCAGGGCCAGCTTGCGCTCGGCGAGGCGGTCGTATTGCTCGTAAAGTGCGCTGAGCTGCTGGTTCAGTTCGGCGTTGGAGGCTTGCTCGATGTGCACCCTGTACTCCTTTGGCTGGGTCTGGCTGGCCGGTCGGCCACCCGGGAAATGCAGGCTCAGTATAGCGCCTGCACTGGCGCCGGAGAACGTGCCGGAGGTGCGACTTGATTTCCACTGCCGCGGGTCCATATATAGCGCGATGTTCTCGACAATCCGGATTTCAGTTCAAAGGTGGCACAAGGCATGAGTGATCAGGAACAAGCGGTGCAGGACGAGACCCTGCGTGACCCCGGTCAGGGGCATGCCCCGGCGGTGGTCGATGATGTGCTGCCCGACACGCTCTATCTGATTCCCAATCCGGTCCGACCCTTTTTTCCCGGCCAGCTACAGCCGGTGCTGATCAACCCCCAGGAGTGGGGCGACACCCTGCAGGCGGTGGCCAAAACCGGCGGCAATGTCATTGGCCTGAGCTATGTGTCGCGCGAGGAGGGTGAAGCGCTCGATGCGCGGCAGTTTCCGGCCATCGGCTGCGTGGTGCGCCTGCACCAGCCCCAGCCCGGCAGTGGCGCCGGCCCGGGGCAGTTCCTGGCCCAGGGCCTGCGGCGTTTTCGCATTGTGCGCTGGCTCAATGACAAGCCACCCTATCTGGTACAGGTGGACTATCCCAGAAGCCAGGGCGACCGCGAAAGCGACGAGGTCAAGGCCTATACCATGGCGCTGATCCAGCAGATCAAGGAGCTGCTGCCCCTGAATCCTTTGTACAACGAGGAACTCAAGCACTACCTGGCCAACTTCAACCCCAACCAGCCAAGCTTGCTGGCGGATTTTTCCGCTGCCCTGACCACCGCCCCGGCGGAGGACCTGCAGGAGATTCTCGACACCCTGCCATTGCTCTCGCGCATGGACAAATCCCTCACCCTGCTGCGCAAGGAGCGGGAGGTGGCCGAGTTGCAGGGCCGGATTACCAGCCAGGTCAACGAGAAGGTGTCTGACCACCAGCGCGAGTTCTTCCTGCGCGAGCAGCTCAAGGTCATCCAGAAGGAACTGGGTATTTCCAAGGACGACCGCACCTCCGACGTGGAGATGTTCCGCGAGCGTATTGCCGACAAGACCCTGCCGGAGACCGCCCGTGGCCGCATCGAGGAGGAACTGCACAAGCTATCCGTGCTGGAAACCGGCTCGCCGGAATACGGTGTGACCCGCAACTACCTGGACTGGGCCACCCAGGTACCCTGGGGTGTCAATTCCCGGGATAATCTGGAGCTGGCCCACGCCCGGGGGGTGCTGAACGAGCAGCATTCGGGCCTCGAGGATGTCAAGGACCGCATTTTGGAGTTCAT